>JAFGVO010000379.1 GCA_016937935.1 Deltaproteobacteria bacterium
ATCCTGATCCTGTTTATCCTGATCCTGTTTATCCTGATCCTGTTTATCCTGATCCTGTTTATCCTGATCCTGTTTATCCTGATCCTGATTCTGCTTTTCCTGGTCCTGTTTTTTCTTTTGCTCTTCCTCTTTTTTCTTTTTATTCAATCTGGCAACTTCCAGGTTCCAGGCAGCATCTTTATTTCCCGGAGACAGCATCAGGCTTTTCTTATAATGTTTTATGGCTTCGTCGTAATCCTCTTTTTTAAAAAATGCATTCCCAAGATTATAATTGGCTCTTGCCAGAACATCATTATCACTGTCTGAATTTGTTGCAAGAGTCAGAGCCTGCATTGCCTCATCAAGCTTATCATCTCCAGATCTCAAAAGAGCAAGTCCTCTGTTCAAATGTACTTTTCCATTATCAGGAAGCTCTTTGGCCGCTTTATTATACATTGTAAGGGCCTTCTCATTTTTTCCCGTATCTAAAAAACTGTTTCCCTTTTTAGTATTACCATTTTCAGAATGGAGCAAATCAAAGGCCGCAAGGTTAAAACTGAATAGTGTAACAAAACCTATAAGCATGCTTACAAAAAGAAGATGGTTTACAACTCGAATTGAAAATTTATTTTTCACTGTTTAACCTCCTTCAAATCTGTAGATGATTTTCTTTTTTTAATCAATCTTTCAGGCAGAAGATATGCCAGTAAAAGAAGAAATGCCGCAGGAATCAGAAACCACTGAAATACCTCTTCGTAAATAACTGCCTGCCTTGACTGGACTTCACTCTGTTTCATATTTCTGATCTCATCAACAACCGACTGGAGTCCTGATAAATCACTTCCGGCTCTGTAATATCTTCCACCTGTATTTGCGGCAATCTGCTTTAATGTATCCTCATTTTTTGCTGTCAGTGATGAGGTAATATACTCACCGTTATCATCTTTCTGATACCCCATAACTGTACCGTCATCAAGATGTCTTGGAATGAGCTCAGGAGAATCTGAACCTACCCCGATGGTAAAGATTTTAACTCCCTTTTTAGCAGCCTCTTTAGAAACTTCTAAAGGTTCACCCACATGATCCTCACCATCAGTCAAAAGAATTATCACCTTGGAACGGTTGGCAAGAGCAGTATTTACCTCATCTGCCCTGTTATCGTAAAGCATTTCAATAGCTGCATTTAATGCCTTTCCAATGGCGGTACCTCCAACAGGCATGTCATAGGGTCCCATATTGTTCCAAAAAGTTGAAGCCGCAGCATAGTCTGTTGTAAGAGGAAATCTCATGGTATCTCCAGCAAATGCAACAAGGCCAATTCTATCTCCGGTGAGTTTTTTAATAAAGTCAGAAAGCTCAAGTTTTGCACGCTCAATTCTGTTGGGTCTCACATCCTCTGCAAGCATACTTTTTGAAAAATCAAGAGCAACAACAATATCGATACCCCTCTTTTTAAGCATTTGGGTTCTGCCGCCAAACTGGGGCCTTGCACTTGCAAATACAAGAGCGGCAAGACCGGTAACAAGAAATATTCCCTGTGCCGCCCTAAGATATGGGGATGGTCGTTTTAACTGTCTTTCAAAAATATTTTTATCCCCGGCTTTTAAAATAAGCCTGCGTCTTATTCCTATACCCGCAATCAGTGCAACTGCAGCAAATGCAGGAAGAATGAGAAAAATCAGTATGTGAATATTCATAAATCTCATGGTGTCTGCCTCATTACAAAAAGGTTTAACAGAAGGTCTATCAGTGCAAAAGCTAGAGCCCACCATAAATACTTTATAAAAACCTCTGCATATGCAACTGCCTGATCCTCAATTTTACTCTTTTCAAGAGCGTCCAGAATATTGTGAAATGATGACTCAAGCTGACTTTTATCACTGGCTTTAAAAAATGCACCTCCCGTTTTATCAGCCATGTCGCTTAAAAGCGCGGGATTAATTTTTGCACTGTTATCATTTCGTCCCACAAGTATTGTGTATATTTTTATACCGAGAGTTTTTGCAAACTCTGTTGCCTGCTCAGGAGATGTGTTTCCCGCATTTGAAGTTCCGTCGGTAATAAGAATAACAGCCTTGCTTTTAGCATTTGATTTTCGCAATCTGCTTATGGAGAGAGCAACGGCATTGCCGATGGCTGTTGCCTTGTCACTTATAACCCCGAGTTCAAGTTCAGAAATCATCTGGGATAAAATTGAATAGTCCAGAGTCAGGGGGCAAAGGGTATAAGCATTTTCTGCAAAAACAACAGAACCTATGCGGTCATTTTTTCTATGTTTGATAAAATTTTGCAGAACATCCTTTGCAACCCCAAGTCTGGTTGGATTCATATCAGGAGTTGCCATAGAACCTGAAAGATCAAGTGTTAAAAGAATATCTATTCCCTCAACATTAACATCCATGCGCCTGCTGGAATCCTGTGGTCTTGCAAGAGCAATAAAAACAAGTGCAATTACAAGGGATTTCAGTGCCACACTGAGAGGTGGTATCCAGGTTTTCCACCCCCTTTTGTTTTTAACCAGAACTTTAACAAGGGGATGATACATTCGTCCGCTTGTTCGAGTCTTTCTTACTCCCGTGAAAATAATAAGAGGAACTGCCAGAAGTCCCAATAAAAACCAGGGAGTTTTAAATCTTAAACTGCTTCCGTCTGAAATCCATGAAGGGAGAAGCGCAGCCAGAAGAATAAAGAGTGAAATTAGTGAAAAACCAACAGGCTCTATCCAGTTTCGGTGTTTATAATATATTTTCTTTAGATCTGACATTATACATCCCCCTTCGGTTCACCTTGAGGTTTTGAATCATCAGAATTTTTGAGAGATGTTCTGTTTTTAAGTGCCATGGCCTCTTCTGTTGTAATATTTACAATGCGAAAGGCATCTTCGAGAAGTTCCCGTGATTCACCCACGTCAGGAATATATTTTGCAAACTTGACAAGATCTGTATCCTCTAAAAGTTTAACAATTTCTAAAAAGATCTCCCGTTTAATTTTATTATATTTAATGAGCTCAATTAACTCGAAGGTTGATTTTTCAAGTGAATCAAAATGATATCTGTTGCCAAGATATTCACGAATGGTCTCTGAGAGTTTAAGATGAAACTCCTTATGTTTATCCTCATTTAAATATTGAGAATTCTTTAATCCCTCCAGTTTTTCAAGAGCAATAACCTCTGCAGGCCTTGGTGGTGGTGGTGGTGCAGCTGGTGCAGGTTTTCGCATATGCCACAGTTTTCTGCCAAGAAGTGTCAAAAGCACTATCAGGAGAACAGATATTAAACCGGCAAAAATATAAATAAAGGTGTTATCTTTTTCGATTACAACCTCCCCTTTACCTTTATCCTCTTTAATCTTTGGCTCCGGTTCATTGGCAATGAGACTTTTAACCTTTAACGTTTTTTTTGCAGTTAAAATCTCGGAGATGTTTCCCTCTTTATCAACAACAGTAATCTTCTGAGGAGCAATAGTGTATTCTCCCTCATCAAAAGAGATCAGAGATGCAGCATAAATTACATCATCAGGATATTCCCTGCTCTTTTTATCATCACCTGCAACATCCTCTTTAATATATGCCCCGGTAAGTTCGAGATTTGAAAAAGCGGGATTTGAAACAATTACTCTGCATGAATTTTTATTTTCAGCTGCTTTGATTTTCCAGACAGCTTTTTGACCAATTGATACAGTTGAGGGTTCAAGCTCTACTGACAATTTGGGCATATCCGAGGATTTTATCTCACTCTTTAAAACAGGTTTTTCTGCTTCCTGTGAACTGTCTGAACCATCACCGGCATCGGTAATCTGTGTATCAGCAGAGGTATCAGTTTTTACAGCACCTGTATCTTTTGTGGTGTCAATATCAACAGCATCTACACTGGAAGCATCATCACCAACACGCAAGAGATTATCAACCGACCCTTTGTCCGTATCATTTACCCCGACAGGCACCCTTCCGGGATCTGTATCCCCTGAAGGATCTGCAAACAGAGGTGCTGCAAACAAAACAGTCAATAAAACAGCAGCAATTTTATAAATAGACTTTTCCATTACAACCTCAACGCTCGCTTTGCTCTTCTTTTAAAGAAATTTACAAGGGGGCTCATATCACTTGAATCTGTAGATATATCAACATAATCAATCTGATGTTTTCTAAAAAGAGTCTCTCTTTGAAGGTTCATTTTTTTAACCTCTCTCTCATACTCTCTTCTTACAGACTTTGAATCAGTATCAACACAGATAAGCTCTCCGCTCTCAGGATCCTCAATGTTTACAACACCCATCCGGGGAAGCTCGTCCTCTTTGGGGTCATGGACTCTTACGGGAATAAGGTCATGCTTGCTGTTGGCAAGTTTAAGAGAGCTCTCCCAGCCGTCATCAATAAAATCAGAAATAAGAACAGCAACAGATTTTCTTTTTGAAACCTTGCCAAGGAAATCAAGTCCTTTAGAAATGTCAGTACCTTTACCGTCTGGCTTGAATCTCAAAATTTCGGAGACAACTCTCAAAACATGTTTTTTACCTTTTTTGGGGGGAACAAACATCTCGATTTTGTCGGAAAACATAATGAGCCCTACCCTGTCGCTATTTTTAATTGCCGAAAAAGCAAAAATAGCCGCAAGCCTTGCACTCGTCTCAGCCTTTGAACGTCTGGCTGTTCCAAAAGAGCCCGATGCGGATACATCAACCAGGAGCATAACAGTCATCTCCCGCTCTTCAACAAAAACTTTAATATAGGGCTCATTCATGCGGGCGGATACATTCCAGTCAATAAGCCTTATATCATCACCCTGCTGATACTGTCTGACCTCATCAAAGGCCATTCCCAT
>JAFGVO010000380.1 GCA_016937935.1 Deltaproteobacteria bacterium
AACCGAAGATGTTGAGTATGTTGAATCCATTAAAGAGGATATTGAATGGCTTGGTTTTAAGTGGGATAATCTCTATTTTGCATCTGACTACTTTGAGCAGATGTACGATTATGCAGTTCAACTTATAAAAGACGGAAAAGCATATGTGGAGAGTCTTAAACCGGAGGAGATTAAAGAGTATAGAGGAGATTTTAATAATCAGGGTAAAAACAGTCCTTATAGAGATAGAGATATTGAAGAAAATATAACACTGTTTGCTAAAATGAAAAATGGTGAGTTTAAAGATGGAGAAATCTGTCTGAGAGCTAAAATTGATATGCAGTCTCCAAATATGAATTTGCGTGATCCTGTTATTTACAGAATACGCCATGCAAAACACCACAGAACAGGTGATAAGTGGTGTATCTATCCAATGTACGACTGGGCACACGGCCTTGAAGATTCAATTGAAGGTATTACCCATTCCATATGTACCCTTGAATTTGAAAATCACAGACCTTTATATGACTGGTTTTTAAATCAGCTCCCTGTGCATAAACCTCAGCAGATAGAGTTTGCAAGGCTCAATCTTACACACACTGTAATGAGCAAACGTATGCTTATGCAGCTTGTTAAAGAGGGACATGTTTCCGGGTGGAATGATCCGAGGATGCCTACAATATCGGGGATGAGAAGGCTTGGAATACCAGCTTCAGCAATTCGCGCTTTCAGTGATCGTATCGGTATTGCAAAACGTGAGAACAGTGTTGATTACGCACTTCTTGAGCATACTGTCCGAGATGAATTAAATGAGACTGCATACCGGTTGATGGGAGTTTTGAAACCTCTTAAAGTTATTATCGAAAATTACCCTGAAGATAAAGAGGAGTTTTTTGATGCTCCGTTTCATCCCCTTGATGACAGATGGGGTTCAAGAAAGATTCCATTTAGCAGAGAGCTCTATATTGAGCAGGAAGATTTTATGGAAGAGCCCCCTAAAAAGTGGTTCAGGCTCAGTCCCGGCAAGGAGATTAGGTTAAGATATGCTTGTCTGATAACCTGCAAAGAGGTTATTAAGGATAGTGATGGACATATTAAAGAGCTGATTTGTACTTATGATCCCGAGTCACTGGGCGGGAATGCTCCAGATGGACGTAAAGTAAAAGGAACATCCCATTTTGTAAGTGCAAAGCATGCAGTAAAAATGGAAGTTCGTCTTTATGACAGACTTTTTAAAAGTGAGAATCCTCTTAAAACTGAAGATGGAAAATCCTTTCTTGAAAATCTGAATCCTGACTCTCTTAAAGTTTATGATAATTGCTATGGGGAGCCTTATATTAGAGAGCTTGAACCTGAATCTTCAATTCAATTTGAGCGTCTTGGATATTTTACTGCAGACAGATATGATTTTACAAAACAGAATCCTGTATTCAACAGAACTGTTACTCTTAGAGATTCCTGGGCAAAGATAGAGAAAAAACTTGATCTTAAGACCAAATCAGCTGGAAAAAATGAAGTTAAAAAGGCCGAATCTGACAACGACTTTATCTCTATTGATGATTTTGCAAAACTTGATTTGCGGGTTGGTAAAATAATTTCTGCAGAAGATGTAAAAGATGCTGATAAACTTTTAAGAATACTTGTTGATATTGGCGAGAAAGAGCCGAGACAGGTTTTTGCTGGAATAAAAAAACGGTTTGAAAATCCCGCAGAGCTAATTGGTGAAAATGTTATTGTTGTAGCCAATTTAAAACCAAGAAAGATGAAGTTTGGACTTTCAAGCGGAATGATTCTCGCTGCTACTGGCGAAAACAGCAGGCTTGAGCTTGCAAAAGTGGATGGCAAAATTCTCCCGGGCGATACCGTAGGGTAGTAAATAACAATAAATCTGCAGTTAAAATATTACAGTGTGACTTTTTTTATAAAAGGGCCAAGTTCCATGTCATGGTAAGATTTTCCGGCTCTGACAACAGGAAATAGTGCTTCATTAATATCTGTTTTTACTTCAAGAAGTGCAGGGCCGTCAGATTTTAAAAAAGCATCAAGTTCTTGTTCCAGACTGGCTTTGTCTTCAATTCTTTTTGCATATTTAAAAAAACATAAACCGGCCATTTGTGCAAAATTAACATCTGCCTGCCGTACAGTTGCACTGTGGCGGCCTCCATAGGCAACATCTTCAAGGTTAAATACCATACCGTCTGCAGTATTATTTAATAAAAGAATTTTAACAGGCAGATTAAGAGTTCCTATTGTGTGAAGCTCTCCCATGTTCATTCGAAAACTTCCGTCACCGTCAATAACTATTACCTGTGCATTTTTGTTTGCATAGTATGAGCCAATGGCACTTGGCATACCAAAGCCCATTGTACCAAAACCACCCGATGTTATGAATCTTTTTGGTTTGCGCATCTTTAAATATTGTGCCGCAAGCAGCTGATGGTTACCAACTCCGGTAGTAAAAATCATATCATCTGTGAGCCTGGTATTTAAAAGTGAAAGAACATTGGCCTGTTGGATTGATTTGTTTTCTCTGTCAAAATCCAGAGGCCAGCTCTTTTTAGTTTCAACAGCATAATCTCTCCAGCTGTTAATGTTGAGAGTTATTTTATGCACTTTTGCATATTCAACAAGATCATTTATAGCTGTGGGAGCATCTCCGATAAATGAAAAGTCGGGTTTTCTCTCCGCTCTTACCTGATGAACTTTGATCGGGTTAATGTCAATATAGGCAATTTTAGCTTCAATTGCAAAACCTACTTTTTCAGCTACGCGGTCATCCCACCTTACCCCTATTGCAAAGAAAAAATCATTTTTCTGAATTACCATATTGGCATATGGAGTTCCAAACATTCCCAGCATTCCCATTGAGGTCTCTTCAGTTTCATCAACAACACCTTTGGCCATAAGGGTATTAACAGACGGGATCTTAAACAGTTTGTCAAACTCACGTATTGCAAGGCTCCCCTCTTCAGAGTTTAAGCCGCCGCCAAGGTACAGTAATGGAGCTTTGGCGTCCTGGAGAAGATCAAAAAAATGTCTGCACTGTGAATTTGAAAGATGGTGTTCACTTTCGTAGACGTTGCTGTAGTCATCAAGTCCCCCGCTGTGCTCATTTATATCTTTTTGGAGATTTACAGGAATATCAATAACCACCGGTCCTGGCCTTCCGGCCCGTGCAAAATACCAGGCATCTTTTATT
>JAFGVO010000035.1 GCA_016937935.1 Deltaproteobacteria bacterium
GAACAGCGGAAATAGCCTTGTATCATACACTTGGCAAGCTACCCGAACCCAATTTTACCCACAGATTCTGGTGAAGAGGCAAAAATTTCTATTATCGGAACAGGTAAAAGATGCTTAATTTTAAGAAATTTGTTTTTGACATAAAATAAAATGATGACATCAATTAGAATATTAATATTTACAAAATTTTTTCTCATTATGGTTGGGGGAATTATTATTTTAACAATAATTTTTGATTTTGCTTCAGAACAATTTTTATTAAAATATGGAAGTGATACAAAGGGTGTGATTGCAACAAAAGTCAGACGTCCGGGGGGAGGGTCAATTGTTGTTGATAAAATGCATGGCACTCCTGCACTTATTGAAACTGGTTCAGGTACAGGTTATGTTGTAAAATTTAAAGAGAATGAAAAACTGTTTGAAGCCCAAATTAATTCACAAACAACTGATAATGCTGATTCATCTGTTTTGTACTTTAAATGTTGTCCGTTTATAAATTGTGTAAAAAATGAATGTGGCAAGTTTGAATATTTTAAATACAAATACATAATCCCTCTGATATTAATATTTTGTGCATTGTTATTTACAGAATATGAAATAAGAAAAAAATCCTCAACACACGATCAATACTGACATTCAAATGACATCGGCCTCTCCGTCCGGAAACGACTGGCCTCCGTCCGGGTTTATTATAAAGTTACCTGTTTTAAAGGGCGAAGCTTAAAAATGGGTAATAAAGTTTTTCTGCAATTGCGTCAGTTTCATGATTTGTCTCCATATATTTTAAAATTGTTTTAAGCACACACCCAAATGTTTAATCAATACTAATCTCAGTACACTGCACATAAATGTCAAGTGCCAAAACAACACTAATCGATAAAAAACATATTGTACCAAGAGAGAAAGATTTCAATGACAGGTATTACCGAGTTTGAACAAACCGTTTTCGGATAACTGGAACCACGTACTCTCGGGAGATGCTGGGGTTATTTATTTCGATTGATTATTTGGCGGGTTCAGTTTTGGGGACGCCATTCTGATCGCAGGTGTAGAAAACGTTGTAATCGGGATCAGGGAATAGACCTAGATCTGCAATAGAATTAACGTTGGCACAGGTGGGGCGACAGCAGTCTTCCATGGTGGTAGTTTCATACATGTTCCCATCAGAATTTTTTTGCCAGAAGGTGCTGTCATTTTTGGCCTGTTCAGCGGTAATAAGACCGTCGACCTTTGGCAATCCCTGATTTTGAAGTTTGCACCCTGTAACCCTGGTCAGGTTTTCGGGACATTCCACCTTGCGAGCATATACAGACCAGTTGAGATGATATAACGATTCAGGCTGGTTGGTTTGAATGCACGAATTTCTGGCATATTTAGTAATGGCAGGGTCAGAGTGGGTTATTTGGTTGCAGACCGATTCCAAATGGGACTGACATGCTTCTGATGACAATGACTCTTCGGTCACCCATTGAATATCAGTTTTACATTCACTCCAGTGGGTGGCCGGTTTGACTCCACCGACGATACCGCCTTCTTCGGGATAACTGTCATATAAATATAGTCCTGATGTGGAGGTCATGGTAAGACCGGGACCACAGCCGTTATTAGCTCCAAAACCGCCCCCTCCCATGTATACATCAAAAGTTTGTTTTGTGGCTGCTGTATTAAAACTCTGGGCTATGATCGGCTTGGGAATTGGTACTGCAGATACAGGATTCCCCGTATCGTTGGGATCAAGAAGTACCTGCTTGTCATTTATGGGGCTGGGATAAGCGTAAATAAGCTGATAGCACTGACAGCAGGTACTATCAGCCTGGCCATCAATAAAGCCAGTGTCTGGATCGTGTCCAACAATTGCGTATCGGTATTCTTCGTTGCCATCATCTTTGGCTGCCTGAATCATTTCAGGACTTAGCAGCATGGTTCTTGGACAGATAAATGTAATGTCTGCGCCAGGTTTTGAAGTTTCATCTTCCTGGCACGCATTAATTGTGGTACAGATTCCTCCGCAGGTAGAGCTTGAATCTCCGGTAATGCAGCCTGGAACAAACCAATAGGCATCACATTGGTCTGGAGGCGGCAGTTTGTAATCAACCACCCCATCTGTATCGGAGTCAGAATCCGTATCTGTATCTGAGTCAGCATCTGTGTCTGTATCCGTGTCAGAATCGGTGTCAGAGTCTGTATCTGAATCCGTGTCAGTATCTGTATCAGAACTCGTATCTACACTTCCCCGACTGGGGCTGCCTTCTTCGCATCCGGTACCATACAGTGTCAGGGCAGCTAATAAGCCAATAATCAAAATGTACTTTTTCATTTATATACTCCTAATTAAGTAGAATAGTTTTTTTAAAAAACCATTTGCTATAAATAGAGTATATTTAAGAAAATGTCATCATGTCCACACATAAAACAAAACATGACAAAACACCTGACAAATGTTTGAAAAACTGGAATGCTTTTTATACCTGCGATGCTTCGGGGACTCCTATTACAAAATAAGTAAACATACAGTTGCCAAAAGCCTCAGCATTGTTCTATCTTCTAAACAGTTAATTTTAAAATTTATTAAATATTTAAGATATTAAGTTGAAGGCATAATGGCAGACGACGTTACAACAGAAGATCCGGAAGAATTTGAAAAAGCTGAGGGATCCGTTTTAAATGATATTGTTCATATCAGCGACGGCCTTGATACAGGTAACCTTATTACCGCTTATTCAAGTGGAATTTTTCCATGGCCTGAAGATGATGAAATGCCCATATTATGGTTCTGCCCCGACCCAAGGGGAATTTTAAAATACTCAAATCTTCACGTCTCAAAATCTCTAAAAAAATCCATACGCCAAAATAATTTTACAGTTTGTACTGACACCTGTTTTGATGAAGTGATCGATAAATGTGCCTTTCAAAAAAGAGCCGGACAGCCCGGGACCTGGATAACAGACAACACTCTTGCAGCATATAAAGATTTTCACAAGGCCGGATACGCCCACAGCGTTGAGATTTTTAAAGATGGAGAACTTGCAGGAGGGCTTTACGGTGTATTTATTAAAAATGTATTTAGCGGTGAATCAATGTTTCACACACACAAAGATACATCCAAAATTGCACTTGTAGTTTTGATGACCCTTTTAGACCAGTTGGGAATTACATGGATTGACAC
>JAFGVO010000381.1 GCA_016937935.1 Deltaproteobacteria bacterium
GCACAAGTATGTTTCAAAAGCGGTTAACGCGTCTTATGGACGTTGGGAAAACCTCTGGTCGTCAGAGAAAACAAGCGTGATTCTCCTGGAAAGCGAGGAGGATGTTCTCGATAAAATTCGTTACATAGTCTGCAATCCTGTAGAGGCCGGACTTGTAGCAAACCCCGATAACTGGCCGGGATCACTAATGTATAAACCGGGGCAATCAAAAATTGTCAAACGACCGGAGATCTATTTTAAAGATGACGGGGTCATGCCAAAATCTTCCACTCTGACAATTGAGACACCCCCGGTACTTAAAAAAATTAGACAATCCTTGTTAGTAAAAGAGCTGACAAACAGGATAAATACGGCAATTTCAAATATCAAAGATGCCATGCGGAGAGAGGGGCGCAGATTTATGGGAGTTGCAGAAGTATTAAAACAAAAATGCTCCGCAAGCCCCCGTACTCAAGCATCACACAGAAACATGAATTCCCGGGTTGCATGCAAAAACAAATGGGGTCGCATAGAAGCAATCGCCAGAAACAAAGTTTTTTTAGCAGAGTATTACAAAGCCCTGGCAATATGGAAAGAAACAAAAGATCCCCAAACCGTTTTTCCCGCAGGAACATACGCCATGAGAATCTACAATGGAGTAAATTGCAGCCCCGGATAAAATTGATAAACCGGCACTAATAAAAAATTGGCAAGCCCAAATTTACCGATGGCTCCCGACAACTGCGTCTACTCAAGCAAAATGTCCTATAAAAAAGTAATAACAGTCTGATTTGTATGATTTTCAAAAGTAGAAGAATTTTTTAATTTCTCTGAATTGCTCTTAAGATAACCCTTTTAATCATTAAAAAATATAGCCAGAAAATTTAACCAGGGTGGGGGCTAGAAATTTCTTGATATTAACTTTTGATGTTTTAAACTTTTAAAAGTTTTTTTTAACTTTAACAAAAGGAATCCACGTATGGCTGAAACCAAGAGTGTAAAGAAAAAAGAGAGTTCAAAACTTCCAACACCTTTTGAGGTTTCTATGATGCAGGTTGAAAAAGCTGCAAAGATGTTGAAAGTGCCCTCTGATATTTTAAATTTTTTAAAAGTTCCCCAGCGGATTCTCCGCCTTGAGTTTCCTGTTATTATGGACAGTGGTAAAATTCAGATGTTTAAGGGGTACAGAGTTCAGCATAATAATGTGTGTGGTCCTTTTAAAGGAGGTATCAGATATCATCCTCTTGTTGGAATGGAAGAGGTAAAGGCTCTTGCATCATGGATGACATGGAAATGTGCTGTCGCAGAACTTCCTTTTGGAGGGGGCAAAGGTGGTGTTGTTTGTGATCCCAAGGCAATGTCAATAAAAGAGCTTGAGCGTATGACCAGGCGTTTTACAAAGGAGCTTGCAAACAATATTGGTCCTGATGTGGATATTCCCGCCCCTGATGTTAATACCAATCCTCAGGTGATGGCGTGGATTCAGGATACTTATAACACTCATCATTACAATAATCAGACAGGTGTTGTAACAGGTAAGCCCGTTGAGATTGGCGGCTCCCTCGGACGAAATGAAGCTACTGGCAGAGGAGGCTTTTTTGTAATTAATCACGCCATTTTAAAAGGACATCTAAAAGGTATTTCTCAAATTAAAGGTACATCTTTTGCTGTTCAGGGTTTTGGAAATGTTGGTTCCAATTTTGCAAAAATTGCTTTTGATGAAGGTGCAAAAATTATTGCTATCAGTCAGGTTGAAGGTGGAATCTATAATCCCGAAGGTCTTGATCCGCATAAAGTTGAAAAGCATATTGCTAAAACCGGAACTATTCTAAATTATAAAGATGCAAAAAATATTGATAACACAGCTCTTCTTGCAACTAAATGTGATGTTCTTGTGGCAGCTGCTCTTGAAAATGCAATACGAGGAAGAATTGCCAAGCGCATAAAAGCATCAGTTGTTCTCGAACTTGCAAACGGTCCTACCACACCCAAATCAGATGCCATTTTAAAAGAGCGCGGTATTACTGTGATTCCAGATATTCTGGCCAATGCCGGTGGAGTTACCGTCTCTTATTTTGAATGGGTGCAAAATCTTAACCACGATTCATGGACTGAAAAAGAGGTAAATGAAAAACTCTATTTTCGAATGACAAAAGCGTATGACGGGGTTTTTGTTAATGCAAAAAAATACAAGACGGATTTAAGAACCGGGGCTTTTATTATGGCCATTGACAGGGTTGTAAAAACCTTAACTCTAAAAGGTTTTTATCCATGATAAGTTTTAATTGAAAACAACCGGTCCTACATGCGGTCTATTATGGCCTGTCCAAAACCGGAGCATGAAACCTCATTAATATCTGTACGCCCCTCTTTAGTCATAAGTCTTGCAAGGTCATAAGTCACGTGACCATCAATAATAGATTTGCCAAGACCTTTTACAATCAGTTCTGATGCCTCACTCCATCCCATATGATCAAGCATCATAACTGCAGAGAGAATAATAGAACCGGGATTAACCTTGTCCATTCCTGTATATTTAGGAGCTGTCCCGTGAGTGGCTTCAAAAATAGCAACATCGTTACCAATATTGGCGCCAGGTCCTAATCCAAGACCACCAACAAGTGCTATTGCCGCATCAGAGAGATAGTCTCCATTTAAATTTGTAAGTGCCAATACACTGTACTCTTCA
>JAFGVO010000382.1 GCA_016937935.1 Deltaproteobacteria bacterium
AAATCGTCTAAAAAAATATTTACCCTTTCTATTATACTTATATTTTTATCAAATCTAAACATATATGCTCAGGATAACGTTAATAGTAATGAAAAGAATTCCCAAAAACAGGAAAATATTATTAATGACGAACTGGTTCCTCCTGTTTTAAAAGAGTATGTTGAGGCAGTATATCCCAAAGAGTCCGCTAAAAAAGGCGTTGAAGCCGACGTTTTAACCGAAATAAGTATTGATGAAAATGGAATTGTAACCGGAGTGGCTGTTGTTGAATCAGCAGGTCAGGCATTTGATGATGCTGCAGTTGATGCAATTTATCAGTTTCTATTCTCACCGGCTTTAAAAGATGGCGTCCCAATTCCATCCAAAGTTTTATACAAATACTCATTTTTTCTTAAACCTGACGAATCAATAAAAAAAAGTGAAGAAGAGACTCCTGTCTCGGCGATATTAAAGGGGAAAATACTGGACATGGAGGATAAGCCTATTAAAGAGGTCTCTGTGCTTCTTACCTCTCTTGATATGAATTCCACAACTGAAAACAGTGATACTCCGGAAAAATATGTAACCTCCTCTGATGGAACCTTTGAGTTTAAAAATCTTAACCCGGGAATGTGGCAGATTGATATTGTTGCTGCGAGCTACAAACCATTAAGCCTGAGCGAAACCATAGAAGAGGGTGAGACCCGGGAGCTCATTTACAGACTTGAGCCTGAACAGAGCACTTACGAAACCATAGTCCGCGACAGAAAGCCTCCAAGAGAGGTTACAAGAAGAGAGATTTCAAGAAGAGAGATAACCAGAATTCCAGGTACGGGAGGTGATGCATTACGTGCAGTTCAGAATCTTCCGGGAATGGCCAGGGCTCCCGGTTTCAGCGGTCAGCTTCTTGTAAGAGGAAGTTCCCCTGAAGACTCAAAATACTTTTTTGATGAGATGCCAATTCCTATGCTGTACCACTTTGGAGGAATGACATCTGTTATTAATTCAGACCTATTAGACTCAATCGACTACTTCCCGGGAAACTTCTCTGTAAAATATGGAAATGCAACCGGAGGAATAATTGATGTCTACCCCAAAAAACCTGAAACTGACCGCTTTCACGGATATGTTGATGCAGACATATGGGATGTATCAGCTCTTCTCCAATTTCCTGTAAATAAAAACTGGTCTCTGGCAATGTCCGCAAGAAGAAGTTATATTGACTCGATCATCGGAGCAGTGATGCCTAAAGACGGCGGCTTTCAATTTACAATTGCTCCAAGGTATTACGACTATCAGTTTGTAGCAGACTATCACGCCGACGGAAAAGATAATCTTAGACTCTTTATTTTCGGTTCTGACGACAAGGCTGTTTTATTATTTGGAGATCAGGTTTTAGCCAACCCCAACTTTTCAGGAGGAGTAAATTTCAGAACTCTTTTTCATCAGGCCCAGCTTAAATGGAACCACAAATTCAATAAAAAAGTTTCAAATGAATTTAATTTTGGTGTGGGGTTCTGGAACGGGGATAACTCCCTTGGTGATACGTTTAAATTCAATACTAAAGCCGTACCTTTTTTTCTAAGAGACGAAATGGAGTGGAAAGCCGGAGATCACTTTATACTTAGAACAGGTGTTGATCTTCAGGTTTACTGGTCTAAATGGAGCGTTGTTTCTGCAACTAGCCTGCCTAGAGAAGGAGAGCATATGGATCCCGTAGGCAATGGCGAACCATTGACCAGCGATGGTGAGGGCTGGTTTTTCTGGCCTGCTTTATATACAGAAATGGAATTTATTCCCGTTAAGGATTTAAGAATTATTCCCGGTGTAAGACTTGGCTGGTATGATCAGATAAGAGAGTTTGGTGCTGATCCGAGGCTAACTGTAAGATACAGAGTTTTCAGACACACAACTTTTAAAGGAGGGGTTGGTCTTTTTAATCAGGCTCCCAACACTGCAGTTGCAGACAAAGAGTTTGGCAATCCCGACCTGAAGCTTACAAAAGCAATGCACTACAGCGCAGGTATCGAACAGGATGTAACATCAAACATAAATTTAAGTCTCGAAGGCTTTTATAAAAATATATGGAATCTTGTTGTATCCGGACAAAGCGGTGCTTCAACTGTAACAGGATTTGACTCATCACAAACAGCAGGCCCGCTTTACACAAATGAGGGAAAGGGCAGTGTCTACGGATTTGAACTTCTTTTAAAACATACACCAACAGACCGCTTTTTCGGCTGGATTGCCTACACTTTCATGCAGAGCACAAGAGTTGATCATAAAGGAGAGGATAAACGCCCCTTTGACTATGACCAGACACATATTTTAACAGTTGTGGCAAGTGCAGTACTCGGCATGGGCTGGGAGGCAGGAATCAGATTCAGACTTGTTTCGGGAAATCCATACACACCAATTAACGGCTCGGTTTATGACTCTGACTCAGACACATACTGGCCAATATGGGGTCAAAGCAATTCAGACAGACTACCTCCATTTCACCAATTAGACGTAAGAATCGACAAAATTTGGACATTCAAACATATGAAATTCTCGGTCTACCTCGACATTCAAAACGTCTACAACCGCAAAAACCTCGAAGGTCACCAATTTAACTACGACTACTCACAAAGAGTAGATTTCTACGGCCTCCCCATAATCCCAAGCATAGGAATGAAACTTGAATACTAACCAGAGTTTTACCAATAAAAATACCTCCTGATTTTTTAGGAGACTATCTATATGAGAAGCTGGAACCTCCTATAAATTCTCTCATGATTGAGGTATTTGGAACATCCGCTGGCAGAACTGCAACAAACATGGAAAGAAACTGTTTTAATCTATAGGCTTCAGCGTAGGCCGGGTCAGATCTTGGAACTTCCATCAAATAGTAGTCAGCCCAGATTTTAAGAACAGAAAATTCATAAATTAATGATGTATCAAAAATAACATCTGCAGACTCCTGAAAACGAAAGATATTAGTTCTTTCACCCCTTCTCACTGATCCCCAGTTATTAATCGTCTGAGCCGCCGAATAGCCTCTATAATGCCGATCTCTTACAATTCTTCTTAAAAGTCTTACATCGGATGTGTTTAATCTGTTGTGATTATCAATTGATAGGGGGTTTAAAGCGTTTATATAGATTTTAAACTTCTCATCATTCCTTATTCTGGGTGTCAGAGCATCATTTAGTCCGTGAATTCCTTCAATAATTAAAATTCCATTTTCCCCAAGCAGGACTGGAATACCTTTTGATGGTTCTTCTCTTAAACCCGTATTGAAATTATAAACCGGAGTGAGAACCTCCTTCCCGTCTAAAATATCCCTCAAATCACTATTAAACTGTTTTAAATCGATAGCTTCAAGAAGTTCAAAATCTTTTTTACCATCTGGTCCTCTCGGAGTCTTTTCCCTGTCTACATAATAGTTATCAAGGGAGAGAGGGATGGGTTGAAACCCTAAAACCCTAAGCTGAATGGATAGTTTTTTTGAGAAAGTGGTTTTACCTGAAGATGAAGGCCCAGAGATAAAAACAAGTCTTTTTACCGGAGCCTCAGCAATTTTATCTGCAATGTTTGAGAGCTTTTTTTCATGCAGGGCTTCAGAAATTTTAATAACTTCTTTAATGTCTTTTGAAATTGCAGCTTTATTTAGATCGGCTACATGTTGAATTTTTACAATTTTGCTCCATTTTCGAGCCATTTTATGGGTTTCGTAAAGTTTGGGCTGATTAAATGTACTATCAGGAATATCTTTAGTTCCATGATGAGGAAACTGGAGAATAAATGCGTCATTCTCCAGTGGAATAATATTAAAATATTTGAACATTCCAGTATGTGGAGCAACAGGATGGAGACAAAAATCAATAAAATTGTTCAATTTAATAAGGGGAACATGGGACTGAGGCCATTGATCAAGAAGCTGTTTTTTATCTTTTCTGTCCATTTTATAAAAACGGCGTCTGGCATCTTCAACTGGAATTCTAATAAATTCAAATGGTGTCTTACTTTCTGCAAGTGTATGTAAAGATTTAGTTACAGTTTTTATAAATTTATTATCTACTGTTATTCCAGTAACTTTAAAGTAGTGCCCCTCTGAAATTGCCTGACCTATACGAATATTGGCATGAGGATATAGAGAGTAAAATATCTCATAAAGCATAATATTTATATGTTTTTGATAAAGGCGTGCTCCTTTGCGACTGCACAAATAGACTGGCTCAATTACACCACTGCGTAAAATTTCTGCATCCAGTGATACTGTCCGGTTGTTTAGCACTACGGCAATAATATCGTCACTCTCCTCTAAAAGGTATTGCGCAATGAGATCTTTAACCTTTGTTCCCCTTTTAATCTTAAGCTTTTTATTATTAAATTTGATTGTAGCCAGTGTATCTTCAGTTTTCACTTCTTAGTCCTTTTTCATTTAAAATATTCATGAATATGAATAATAATTTATACCACATAATAAATAAATTGAGAAAAAATTAGTATATTTTAAAATATGTGCGAAAAAAAATTCGCATAACTAATATGCTGAAATTATTGAATAATACTAAATAATAACCGTTTATTTTAAAGAAAAAATTTCTAAACTGGTATTTTACGCACCTCTTTACACGCTTGATAAACTTACAAATATCTGCAATACCATGAAATTATAAGACAAATTTAGTAATTTAATTATTGGCAAGAAGATTGCATATTGAGAAAAGCAACCTTATGAAGGAGGTTTTTATGAATTGGTTAAATAGTATGATTATTGATTTACAAAAAAAAATATGGGATGAAAATCAGCATCAGATAGAGGCTGGATCCACATTTGGAATATCAAATTCTCAGGAAACAGCTAAAAGGCTTCACCAGTTTAAAAACAGATTACAAGATCTTGATAAGAGGATAATGGAATTAAGATAATATATTTCACTTCACTTTCTATTCACCATTAATCGGGTGAATAGATGTAAAAGTTGGCGAATTCAAAGCATTTCTTAATCGGACAATAGAGTCCATAGCACCAAGAACAATTAATGTAGTTTTTTCTTCCAAAATATAGTCAGGATGGGGATTATAGATAAATTTTCCATCTTTGTCGTGAACAGCGATCACAAGAATATCTGTTGCCTTTCTAATTTTGGAGTCAGCAAGCTTCTTTCCGGCCAGTGAAGATCCTGCTGGAAGATTAATTTGATCAATTCTGTGATTTTGTGCTTTATCTCTTAACATTAAATCTAGAAATTCAGTAACTTCGGGCCTTATCATCTCTGATGCAATTCTTAATCCTCCAAGGATGTTTGGAGCAACTACTTTATTTGCACCTGCTTTTTCCATTTTTTTAACAGCATCCTTCTCTGTTGCCCTGGCAACAATTCTAAGATTCTGATTTACCTGTTTTGAAGAAAAAATAAGATACAGATTATCTTTGTCACTTCTTAAAGCTGCAACAAGGCCAGATGCTTTTTCAATACCTGCCTGACTAAGAATTCTATCATCTGTAGCATCTCCAATTATAGATAAAAAAGGCTGTTTTTTGTAGGCAAATGCATTTTTTACTTCAAGAATATTGTCTGGATTAATATCCAAAATAACAAAAGGGGTTCTTGTATCCATTAGCTCTTCAACAACACGACTTCCTGTGGTACCGCAACCGCAAACGATTACATGACTTGAAAGATTATTAATTTCATCCTGCATTTTTTTTCTCCTGCGGAATTGTGAAATATCCAATTCAACCCAGATAGCAATGATAGTAGATGCAAAATAAATAAGTGCACCCATACCAAAAAGTATTAAAAAACTGGCAAAAAGCCTTCCTGAAACATTTAATGGAACAATTTCAGAATAACCAACTGTAGAAAGAGTAATAATTGTCATATAAAAACAGTCGAAAAGCGAAGTTTGATCTGGTGAAAACAGATAAAAACCTATAGTCCCAACTGTAATTGCTATAAAAACAGCACTCAGAGCTTTAAAAATTCGTGAATAAATTTCGTGCATACTGAGAAGTAGTATAGCTTTTTATTACTAAAGGTCGATATCTTCTTTTTAATATTTTCAAATTAATCTCAGAGTAAATTCATAACCAAATTAATCTCAGAGTAAATTCATAACAAATATTGCAAACATTAATTATGCGGTTTTCGTTTGATTATTGGTTTTATCAGATGTGAGAAATATACTCAAACTTAGAAAAATGTTGAGGAGATTTAATAAAAAAAAATAATTAAGTTCCAGCAAAGTATTCTTTTTCTATAGGAAGACGGAATTATCCGTTTACAGAAGTTTATCTTGCATTTTTTAAGTTAAAATAATTTAAACTGATTCAATTAGAGGCGGTCTAAGAGAACCTTTTGGAAATTGAACATG
>JAFGVO010000383.1 GCA_016937935.1 Deltaproteobacteria bacterium
AACGGGAGTGGCAAAGGAGCTCGCAGATATAACCGGCAGGGACGAAGGAGAAATGGAACAGGCCCTCGATGAACGTGAAAATGAAGCCAGCACGGCCATTACCCCGGAGGTGGCTATTCCCCATGTTATTTTAGAAGGCGAGAACCTGTTTCATCTGGTTATTGTTCGCTGTAAAGATGGCATTTCGTTTACAGAAACCCACGACAAAGTGAACACGGTTTTTGTTCTGGCGGGCACCCTTGACGAGAGAAACTTTCATTTGCAGGCATTATCGGCCATTGCTCAGATTGTATTAAGGCCTGATTTTTATACCCGCTGGATGGGTGCTCACACAAAAGATCATTTACGTGATATTCTTCATTTAAGCGAGCGACAGAGATTTAATCCCAAATAACAAAGAGCAATCTGTTTTCTTTGCCATTTTTTCAGCCAATTTTTTCTGTCATTTTTTTCTATCAATGATAAATACTTGCCATGAGCAACATCAACTCCGGCATTTTAAATATGAATAGCAAAAGCAGACAGTTGTCACTTGTTGTTGTTTCCCTTGGAATGATCCTCGGAGGAGCTGCCGCGTGGTTTCTGTTTATGTTTACAGCAACAGATCCGGTGGTGGAGGCTGATATCAACGAGCACTTCACGGCTCTTTCCTTTAACAAAAAAATAGAGGATAACATTGCTAATCCCCAAAAGCATCTATCCTCCAAAGCCGGTGTCACAGGTCCCTCAAAAAATAAGTCCCTCAAAAATAAAAATAAAAAAAAGAGAGTTCATGCAGTTCATCTCCCCGGCATAGAGCGTATTGCCCCCGGAACTTTTTTCATTGACACTGCACTGTTTGAAGACGCCAAAAAAAATACAGAAAAATATATTGGTTCCACAAAAGCTATTGTTATTGAAAAATCCGGAAAACCCGTCGGTCTTCAATTAGAAGGCATTACCAGGGGCTCCTATCTCCATGTGCTGGGCCTGCGAAACTACGACATTCTCGACGCGGTAAACGGTCACTCTCTCTCCACCCCTCAAGGGGCCACCGCTGCTGTTGCGGCTGTTATTCAATCAACCCAGTTTCGACTGGATCTTAAAAGAGGCGAAAAGCACATTTCGCTGTATTACCGTTTAAAATAAAAATTCACTTTCAAAGTGTTCGTTAAAACATTTGGGAAACATTCAGGAAACATTTGGGAAATTTCTGGTAACCCCACAGCACATGGTTATGAATTATGTATCTGTTACTTCAAGGGAATATTTATAATAAAAGTGGAACCTGTTCCATCTTTGGTCTCTAACTCAAGAGTGCCGCCGTGTTTATTTACAATAACATTTCTGGCAATGGCCAGACCTTGTCCGGTTCCTACACCAACAGGTTTTGTAGTAAAGAAGGGATCAAAAATATTCGATTTAATATCTTCGGGTATTCCCCCTCCTGTATCAGATATTCTCACTTCAACAGACCTGTTTTTAAGAGCACTTGCTACTTCAATCAGTCCTTTTGTATTTTGATTTTCTTTTCTGTTTTTTTCACCGATGGCGTGGGCCGCATTGACAATAATGTTTAAAATTACCTGGTTGAACTCTCCTTGTAAAAGTAAAACCTGCGGAAGATCCGGCTGAAGAGATGTCTTAAGATCCGCGACGTATTTCCACTCGTTACGACAAACAGTAATTGTTGTTAAAATTCCATTATTAAGATCTGACAAGGTCTTATCGTCAGATCCCGGATGGCTGAACGCTTTCATGGCAGAGACAATTTCGGTAATGCGTTTGATACCTTCAACAGACTGAGAGAGGGCATTGGGTATCTCTTCATTTAAGAAATCAAGGTCAGCAGAATCTTCCTCACTGTCAATATCAGATGTAATATCAGCCAATATGCCCGCATCTTTCACCATTGTTTTCAATGTTTTATATTTATCCATTAACATTGTAAACAATGCATATGAATCCTTTAAAAATGTAATATTGTCACCGACATACTGGGTTGGAGTATTTATTTCGTGGGCAATTCCCGCTGCAAGTCTTCCTATTGATTCAAGTTTCTGATCTTGTAAAACCTGCATCTCCATATTCTTGCGTTCATTTATGTCTTTTAAACTGATAACAAACTGTTTAAAATCACTATTGTGCAGGGGAGTTGTATTATATTCAAACCATTTTCCGGATAATTTTTCTTCGTAATTTTCAAACCGTGTGCTTTTACCTGTTTTTAAACATTCGGCAAAGCTGCAATATCGTGGAGGAGAATCTGTTCCGTGAATTAATTCGT
Organism: Deltaproteobacteria bacterium; assembly: GCA_016937935.1. GTDB lineage: Bacteria > Myxococcota_A > Polyangia > JAAYKL01 > JAAYKL01 > JAFGVO01. The sequence goes on from JAFGVO010000383.1 coordinate 2,267, forward strand.
AACAATATTTACCTGACACATCATTTGTACCCACAGCATTTTTAAAAGCCTTGTTTGATTGAACAATTTTCATATCACTGCCCATAATGGCAATCATATCATCAAGTGCATCAAACGTATCCTCCCACTTGATAGAAGCATTGACAAGTTCTTCTTCAAGTCTATTATTCTCCGTCCTTTCATCTGCATTCCTGAACTTTATAGAGACAACTTCTCCTTCTTCTGAACCTTCAACAATTAAAGCTTTTATTTGTTTTTCCATAACTATTACTTTGCTTAAGTAGATTTCTATAAAATCTTATCCCTTTTAAATTATCATTAATATGACATGTTTAAACTGACGGTCAAATAGACAAAATAATTAGGTCCTTGCCCCGGACAGATTTCATTAAATAGAACCCGCAAAATTGAAGGTTGACATAAGCAGACCCCTTGTTAAGGTGGCTGGAGGAGGTTCGATTTGAAATTATTGATTCATTTAAGACTGGCAGGCGTATTATTAAGCATTATTTTTACCACCATTTTTACAATGGGATGCAAATCAAAAACAGAAAAAGCCATTAAAAACACACAAATGGTTAAAGCTGCAAAGCCCAAAATTGATACAGAGAAAAAAGCAGACAAAAAAATTACATCATCAACTGATTCCCAATTAAAAGATTCACTTGTTGTTCAAAATTATTTTGGTACATTGCCATACACTCCAATCACAGAAACCTATAAAATAGCACGATCACTGGTCAGACCATCTGTTATTTTAATTGTCATTGACGCTGTAAACGTTAAACACCTCAGTACATATGGGTATGAAAGAGAGACATCACCTAATTTAACAACTCTTGCAAAAAATGGATTTGTTTTTGCAAACTATGTCTCCAATTCATCATGGACGCGCCCAAGTTTTACAACCATCATAACCGGACTTACCAAAAAGCAGCACAAAGTTGAACTGATGAACCGGGATGTGGACATGGGTATTACAACAGTTGCAGAACATTTTAGAAATGCGGGATACAAAACCGCAGGCATAGTGGGCAACCCTCTTGTCCGCGGAGTATGGGGGTTTAACCAGGGTTATCAGTATTATGAAGATACCGCTTCATTAAAAAAAGCGTTTCCTCAGGATTCACAGCTTACTGAAAAAGCGATTAACTGGATAAACCAGGTAAAAGGGTCTCCATTTTTTTTAAAACTGTTTTACACATCATCACATGCCCCCTATCGCCCCCTTGGAATAGCCAGACATTTTGTAGAAAAAATTAAAAAAGGTGAGATTGTGGAGTATCCCTTTAGAGAATACAAAACACCTATGCCAAAAGCTGATCACAATAAAACTGTTGCCGCATATGATGATGAAATTCGTTATGCGGATATGCAAATAGGCAAGTTGATAAAAGAGCTCAAACGACTCTCTCTCGATGAAAATACTGCCATTATTATTACAGCCGATCACGCCGAAATGTTTGGACAGCATAACTGTTACGTCCACGCCTATCACATGTGGGAAGAGGCATTGAGAATTCCCTTTGTAATGTATCTGCCCTGGAACAAAACAAAAGGAGTAATGAGCGAAAAACTGTTTTCGCATGTGGATGTTTTACCAACCCTCATGGAGATTGCAGGCATTCCAGTCAACGACTCAAAGTTAACCGGCAAATCCATTTTAACAACTCTTAAAGAAAACAAAAACGATGTGCGTTCTCTCGTGAGCCAATACAACGCTCATGGAATAAGAAGGCAGGCAGCCAGAATAAATGAGTACAAACTAATACATCGCAACAAAGTAAGTGAAGAAGCTCTTAAAAACATCAACGAACTCCACGAAGACATTCCCCACGCAGACCCCGAAGATCTGCCAAGCCTTGATGTTGACGAGGAGACATACGGGCTTTACAACTTAATAGATGACCCCGCCGAATCAAACAACCTGTTTGAAAAAATGAAAGACTCAAAAATAGTAAAAGATCTTATGGAGCTGCTCAAACCGGAACAAAAAGAAAAAGAAGAAACCGATTCCCAAATGAGTAATGAATTAATTGAAGCCCTTACCTCCGCAGGCTACATGCAAAAATCGTAAAAAACAAACCCTCACCAATGCCCTGCACACATACTCACCCCTTGCACTATTACCAGTAAACACAACACATGCAACAAACAAACAAAATATAAATTGCAACCGGCTGCAACTTTCAACTTCACTATTAAAAGATTTTATAAAAGATAAACAATACTAGCTCGAAACAAAATTACTGTCCAGAAATTTTTTAAAAGACAGTAAATGCTCGCCGTGGCTCGTCTTTATTATTTAGTTCCCATCCCACAATGCATGTTTTGTAAATAAAAACCGTGGCACGTCTTTATTATTTAGTTCCCATCCCACAATTCATGTTTTGTAAAAAAAACCGTAGGGCGGTAGTTTACCTGCCGCCGAAAAAGCCTGTTATTACGGACTGTTATTCGGCCGGGGATAAAACCCGTGCCCTACATTTTTTATACATTATAAAGACTAATCTTTAGGCCGGGGCCTGATCATTAATCACATTTTAAAAAGTATCGTAGTCCTGGGTTTATCCCAGGCCGCTATTTGGTTCCTGATAGGCCTGTTGCCATTGAGGCCAAATTAATGATCCTGACAACGGATATTTTTCAGGCAAGTCTCCACCTTTAAATTTATATATTTGCTCAATTAAATGTCCAATATGTAATAGCCCTTTACAATTTTTTTGTTCGGATTTATATAGAATTTTATAATTAAAAGTAATCATTTTCTCTAAACCAGATTTAGGAGGCAAATCATGAGAAAAATTTTCAAAGGTTCCACGCAAGGCAAGGCAAGGCAAGGCAAGGCAACGCAACTAATCAACAGGTGAAATTTAAAATGGGGTGGAGGGTTTTAATTACTGCCCTGCTCTTTTTTACCTCACAATTTATTTCAATAAAT
>JAFGVO010000384.1 GCA_016937935.1 Deltaproteobacteria bacterium
ATTTGCATCTTTAAACAGAATGACAACCGGTCCAAAAAATAAACGTCAAAAACGTATTATGGAAAGAGATTATGCTCTTGATGCAATTGCTATACTTGAATACTCGGAACTTACAGATGAGACAGTAATAAGACAGTGGAAGAAATTAAAAAAAGTGAGTAAAAAAATTACTAAAAGACATGCCCCGACAACAAAAGCCATTACAAAATCCCGTCGCCCGGATAAAATAAAAAAGACACATCATCATAAAATTGACGTTTAAAACTAACAAAAAAATTTGTGAATAAATTCAGAAATAAAGATTAAAAAATATTAGAAATATCTTTTTAACAGACCGGCAAACTGCTGACCGTGGCGAGCCTCATCTTTACACATTTCATGAACAGTGTCATGTATTGCATCAAGGTTAAGCTGTTTTGCTTTAGTTGCAATATCTTTTTTACCCTGACATGCACCATGTTCTGCTGCAACTCTTGCTTCAAGATTGGCTTTTGTATCAGCAACAAACACCTCTCCTAAAAGCTCAGCAAATTTGGCAGCGTGCTCGGCCTCTTCAAATGCAATACTTTTATAGGCTTCTGCAACTTCATAATAACCTTCACGGGCAGCCTGACGGCTCATTGCAAGGTACATTCCAACCTCTGTGCATTCACCGGTAAAATTCTGACGAAGACCTTCTAAAATCTCAGGATCTACACCCTTGGCTACTCCAACAACGTGCTCATCAGCCCATACGAGCCCGGCAGATGCATCCTGTTCTTTAAATTTTTCAGCAGGGGCACCGCATTGAGGACATTTTGCAGGAGGGGCATCACCTTCGTGAACATATCCACATACTGTACAGATAAATTTTTTCATATTTTTTACTCCTTATTGATCTGTTTTTACAGATCTTCAAACGACTTTAAAGCCGGGATTTATATTTGCATGTGATTTTAAACTCTATTAGCTTATATTCAAAAATTCAAATATCAAATGAAAAACAAACTGTATATCTATTATATTCCACCGCCATCAGCATAATTTTCTTCATTGAGACTTCCCTGGGATATTTTAGAACCCGGAGCTACACTGTGAGTCAGCCAGACGTTACCTCCGATAACTGATCCCTTTCCAATGGTAATACGCCCAAGAATTGTTGCATTGGAATAAACAGTCACATCATCTTCCACAATTGGATGACGCTGAACCCCTTTGACAGGTTTACCGTTTTCATCCTTGGGAAAACTCTTTGCCCCCATAGTAACCCCCTGATAAAGCTTTACTCTTTTTCCAATTATACTTGTCTCGCCAATCACAATTCCTGTACCGTGATCCATAAAGAAACTCTCGCCAATTGTTGCTCCAGGGTGAATATCCACACCGGTAATAGAGTGTGCATGCTCGGAAATAATTCTAGGTATTACAGGTACCTTTAGTTTATATAGTTCATGGGCTATCCTGTAGTTTGTAACAGCCAGAATGCCGGGATAACAGAAAATTGCCTCATCTGGGGTTACTGCTGCAGGGTCTCCCTCAAATGCTGCTTGAATATCAAGGAGGAGCATCTTCTGAATATATGGTAATCTGGAAGTAAAAATTTGGGTTATCTCTTCTGCTCTTGTATCGCAAACAGAACATGCCGGACTTCCCGAATTTGCCTGATCACATAAAAAACAGAGACCGCGTCTTACCTGCAGAGTTATAACTCTCGTAAGATGATCAAGAGCGGAGCCCACATGAAACCTCATATTTTTCATATTTATATCAGAAGTTCCAAAATATCCGGGAAAAATTACAGCTCTAAGCTCTTCTACAATCTGAATGATTGCATCTCGTGAAGGCAGAGGCTGAGATTTTGGCTTTCCTAAAAGTTCATTTTTATCAGTTCCATCACATCTTCGACATAATGTCTCAACGATATCAGGAAGTTCCATTATATTTTCTTTGGAAGAAATAATAATATCATCACTATTTTGATCATGCAGATTACATGTTTTAGCTGTTTTTTTAATTCTAATATTCATCAATTATGTTCCTGATATGTAAAGTTTATTTGATATAGAACTTTTATACACTTTTATAGTTTGCCACTAAAAGTAAAAAATCAACCCTTAAAAGCATTTTAGTATTATAATACTTAATAAATTTCCTAAAGAATAAAAACAATTCATTTATACACAATAAACAATTGCCGGTAAAGCCTTAACATAGTGGACAAATAAACTATAAAGTGATACCAACCCGCTCAATTATGAGCGCTACACAAAACAGAGAAATATCAAGAAGACGAACATTTGCCATTATTAGTCACCCTGATGCCGGCAAAACAACACTCACAGAAAAACTACTTCTTTACGGGGGTGCAATTGCAACAGCCGGCGCAGTTAAATCAAAAAAAACGGATAGAGCTGCAAGAAGTGACTTTATGGAAATGGAACAAAAAAGAGGTATCTCTGTATCCACTGCCGTAATGAGTTTTGAATTCAATAATTTTGCAATGAATCTTCTAGATACTCCAGGTCATAATGATTTTTCTGAAGATACATACAGAACACTTACTGCAGTTGATGCTGTTTTAATGGTTATTGATTCATCAAAAGGTGTTGAAAAACAGACACAAAAACTTCTTGAAGTTTGCAGACTGAAAAAAACCCCCGTTATTACAATGATGAATAAAATGGATCTTGAGGGAATAGATCCCCTTGATCTTGTTGATAATCTGGAAAAAGAACTTGGAATGGAGTGTGTTCCAATCACCTGGCCAATTGGCAAAGGGCGTGAATTTAAAGGTGTATATCATCTTGAAAAAAAGAGTGTTCAGTTCTATCTGACTCACAATCAGCAAAAGAAAAATGATACAATAGACATTGATATCAATAGTGACAGTGCCGCTGAAATTATTGGCAGTCATAATATTCAAAAACTAAGAGAAGAAATTGAAATGGTAAGTGCGCTTACCCCTCCGATGGATTTACAAAAATTTAATAACGGTCAGATTACTCCTCTGTTTTTTGGAAGCGCATTAAATAACTTTGGAGTACAGACAGTCCTTGAAGAGTTCTGCAGAATTGGACCACCACCCCAGCCAAGAGAATCAATTACCAGAGTGGTTGAACCTGAAGAGGAAAAATTTTCGGGATTTGTTTTTAAAATACAGGCAAATATGGATAAAAACCACAGGGACAGAATGGCATTTATAAGAGTCTGTTCAGGTGTTTTTAATCGAAATATGACACTTCATCAAGTACGCACCAATAAAGATATAATTGTTAGAAATGCAATTACTTTCATGGCCAGAAACCGAAATATTGTTGAGACCGCATATCCTGGAGATATAATTGGCATTCCAAACCATGGAACTATACAAATTGGTGATACCTTTACCGAAGGAGAAGATCTTCAAATAACCGGTATTCCAAATTTTGCCCCCGAACTTTTTAGAAGAGCAAGATTGAGAGATCCACTTAAAGCTAAAGCCCTTGCCAAGGGATTGACTGAAGTTTGCGAAGAAGGAGCTGCCCAGCTCTTTAGACCATTACAGGGTTCTGACTATATTATTGGAGCACTTGGTGAATTGCAGTTTCAGGTTATTCAATCAAGACTCGAAAATGAATACCGGGTAAAAGCCGATTTTGAAACAATCACTCGAAACGTATGCAGATGGGTAATCTGCAACGAAACCACTAAAAAACAGCTCACCACACGCTACGAAAGCGATCTGTTTAACGATAGTAAGGGTAATCTTTGTATACTCTCTGACAACCTGTTCAGATGCAATCAGATTGCTGATAAATATGACGATATAAAACTCACCAAGACAATGGAAAATATTTAATAGTCATATTTTTATATATAAAAGCTATTTTCTTTTTTTTCACAAAGGGCAAATTTATCAATAATTTTAAGTTACTCACTTAGGACGGGTACATTCTTAATAAAAAAAGGGACACAATTTCTTGCATCCCTTTTAAATATTATTTTTTAGAACTAATTAGTCTTCAACACCAAGGCGTTTTTTTGCTGTTTCAAGAACTTTCTCTTTTAATGATGCTGGCAGTGGCTGGAAATTTTTCATCTCCATACCATGATTTGCACGTCCAGATGAAAGAGAACGAACTGCAGTTGAATATCCGAAAAGTTCCATCAAAGGCACCTCAGCATTGATTTTCTGAGAACCTTTACGGTAACGACGCATTGTATGAACTTTACCACGACGACGGTTAAGGTCACCAACAAGGTCACCAATATAGTCATCAGGTGTCGCAATATCAACTTTCATAATGGGTTCTAAAAGCTGAGGACCGCATTTGAGAAATGCCTCTTTAAACCCTTGTCTTCCACAAAGTTTAAACGCCATTTCAGAAGAGTCAACTGCGTGAAAACTTCCGTCAAGGAGTGTTACCTTAACATCAACAACGTTAAAATCTGCAAGAATACCATTTACCATAGCCTCTTCAACACCTTTTTGTACTGATGGAATATACTCTCTTGGAATAACACCACCGACAATAGCATTAACAAATTCAAATCCTTTATCAGGATTAGGCTCAACAAGCATAACAGTATGGGCATATTGTCCTTTACCACCAGACTGTTTAACATGTTTGTGGCTATGCTGAATAGATTTAGTAATTGTCTCTTTGTATTCAACAGAAGGCTCACCAACAACACAATCAACACCAAACTCGGTTTTAAGTCTATCAACAATAACCTCAAGGTGTAACTCACCCATTCCGGCAATAACAGTTTCATTAGTACGCTCATCTGTTCGTACAGTGAATGAGGGATCTTCAAGTGTCATTTTTTTAAGTGCAATATGCATCTTTTCCAGCTCTTTACGAGTTTTTGTTGATGCGGCAACACTAATCACAGGCTCTGGAATATTTAGAGACTCAAGTAAAAGAGGCTCTTTCTCGTCACAAAGAGTATGCCCTGTATATGTGTTTTTAAGTCCGATAAATGCAACAATATCTCCAGGGCCCACCTCTTCCATCTCTTCTCTGTCTTTAGCTTTAATTCTGAGAATACGGCTGATTCTTTCACGTTTGCCTGTAGTTGCGTTGTAAACTTTATCACCGATTCTAATTGTACCCGAATATGTTCTTACAAATGTCTGCTGTCCCACATACGGATCATGAATAACTTTAAACGCAAGAGCGCTAAATGGTTCATCAGCCTCAGGATGACGACGGTGCTGTTTTTCATGGTCATGAATATCAACCCCAACAATTGTTCCTTTTACAAGGGGACTTGGCATATAAGCAACAACCGCATCCATAAGAGGCTGTATACCTACATTTTTATAAGCGGATCCGCAAAAACATGGAGTAAAGAGATTTTTAAGAACTGATTCTCTTGTTACTTTCTGAATAAGCTCTGTAGGAATTTCCTGTTCGTCCAGGAAAAGCTCTGCAAGTTCATCATCAAATTCAGCAAGTTTCTCAAGAAGATGCTCCCTGTGAACTTTAACCTCTTCTATCATATCTTCAGGAATTTCTCTTACTTCAACTTCGCCATTAGGAAAATAAACAGCTTTCAAAGCAACAAGATCAACAAGTCCCTGAAGGTTTTCTTCGTTTCCGATGGGAAGCTGATACGCAATTGCATTTGCTTCAAGCATATCATTTAACTGGCGAACAACATCAAGAAAATCTGCACCTTGTCTATCCATCTTGTTGATAAATGCAAACCTTGGAACCTTATAGCGATCAGCCTGTCCCCACACAGTTTCGCTTTGAGCTTCAACGCCACCCACAGCACAAAAAACGGCGACAATACCATCGAGTACACGCATTGAGCGCTCTACTTCAATAGTAAAGTCAACGTGGCCTGGAGTATCAATAATATTAATTTTATGATCAAGCCAGGCACAGGATATAGCAGCAGAAGCAATTGTGATACCACGCTCCTGCTCCTGCTTCATGAAGTCCATAGTGGCTGCACCATCATGAACTTCTCCCATTTTTCTTGTTGTCCCTGTATAAAATAAAATTCTCTCAGTAACAGTAGTTTTACCTGCATCAATATGAGCCGCAATACCGATATTTCTTGTTTTTACAATTCCCATAACTATTATTTCCTTCACATTTTGTCTTTAAGAGGTCTAAAAGCTTACTCTTAAAATGAATTACAATCGCGGGGTACATACTCTGCGTTTGCTAATTTGTCGACCAAAAGTGTTATTTTTTTTACTTTTTAATGATTTTTTTTACTTTTTTTTTAATAAAATTACATTTTTTAAATTTTTTAGAGGTAATTATTTAATTATTTAATTTATATGGAAGAATGGCTTAAATTATAAATTTGCTATTTTAAAATAGTAAATATGACAGGCTGAAATGAAAAAAAAAATAAAAATCAGTATAAGTAAATTTCTTTTATTAATTGCATCACTAATAGTTGCATCACTAACTATTTTACCTTTTTCAATTACCGCAAATGAAACCATTAAAGATCTCGTTATTGTATCTTCGAAGGACTTTAAAATAACTGTTGAAGATTTCGACTCAATAATAAAAGCACAAAGTCCCTCCAGACAAAAGGAGATCATTGAACATGAAAATCAATCCTCTAAATTTCTGGAAAAGCTTATTAACATGAATCTATTGGCAGCTGAAGCAAAAAAAAGAGGTTTAGAAAACAATCCCGAACTTCTGGCTATGAAAAAAAATCGCCTGGCAGCTCTCCTTCATAGTGAAATTGAAGATAATATTTCATCTTCCACTCCAACTGATGAAGAGATTAGTGAGTATTATTCAAAAAATAATGAACTCTTTAATAAACCTGAAAAAATTAGAGCTCGCATAATTCTCATTTCAGACAAATCCAAAGCCCTGGAACTACTAGATACTTTTTTAAAATCAAATATTTCACAATATGACTTTAAAAAAAATGCAGTTTTAAAAAGTGAGGATAAACTTACTTCTGACAGAGGAGGTAATATAGGTTTTTTTACTAAAGATGGTTCAACAAATAACAGTCCTGAAACCAACGAATCAATTGATAAAAATATTGCTGAGGCTGCGTTTAAAATTCCTCAAAATGGAAAAATATTTCCACATCTGGTTCAAACAGAAGACGGTTTTAATATAATAATGAGAACAGGGCATAGAGATGCGTCAACAACGACACTTGAATCGTCTAAAATGAATATTGAAAGAATAATTCTTAAGGAAAAAAAGAAAGATGAGATTGATAGTGCCATAAAAATTCTTGAAAAAAAATATAAAGTTACCCTATATGAAGAAAATCTGAAACATGTTGTGATTGACCTTTCCGGTGAACAGTTTAACCAAAACCCAAGACGTAAAATTTTAAGAAAATCA
>JAFGVO010000385.1 GCA_016937935.1 Deltaproteobacteria bacterium
ACGTGGGCCTCCGTCCTGGATCGGTTGGACTTTGAGGCTAAAAAAGTGGCACAACTGGCACGATTGACAGGGCTGTGCCGGTTAATTATGCCAGTTAAGAAAAAGATCTAATGGCCTCCGTCCGAGGGAGGCTCAGTCCGGGGGCGGTGGGTATCCTGTGGCGGTGTTGTTTTAAATTGGTGAATTACTAAAATAGTTTTGTTATTGCTAAAAAGGGGCAATGTATCTTGGGTTCAGGGCTTTTTTTACTGTTCTTGTTATGAAATATCCCAATGTAAAAAGAAGAGCCAGTAATGAAAGGTATATTGTGGCTTTATCTCGTAATGGCATCTCCCATTTAAGAAAAAGCCGGTGCGCACCTGGATTAAGATGTACGCCTATCAGATCTGGACCTGTTGCAAATACCGGTACCTCTTTTCCATTTAAAAATGCTTTCCATCCGGGATATTTTTCAAGTGGAAGCACTGCTATAATTGGTTCGATATTTTCCACATCAAAAGCAAAGTTCTGATATGTGTGTTTGGATGGTTTCAGCATTTTTATGTTAGAAACAGCCAAGCCTGGATCAATCTCTTCTCTGTCAGTAATAATTGAATTTGGTGCATTATTAATTTCTGCAGGAAGTGGAAGCCAGGGTGATTCGTCCAGACCTAGAACAACAGCATTTAAACCATCTATGGGAATTGGACTTATTATTTTGCCACCCTTTTTTTCAAATTCTTTAAGAGTCAGCAGATCATTGGAGAGGCCGTTGTGATCAAAGTAAAAAATTGCTTTTGCTCTTGTTAGAAGTTCACTTGTTGAAAGAGTTCCCTCCGTAACGCGCATTGTTACAGGCATGTTTTTTTGCCAGAGTTTGCTTTTATATGTGCGCATCCAGTTATCTGTCAGCCAGAGCCACTGTTTATCATTACATACAACAGGAAGGGGACTTCCTATTAACGGTCGTAAAAATTCCCTGAAATCTGTATCAAGGGTAATCCTTGATGAGTTGTTTTTTCCGTTTCGATCTTTTCCCGTGTCGATTTGTTTAAATGTCGGGAGCTGATCTTCATCAACCTGTTTTGCCAGAGTTTTTATTCCCGGCCCCCACCCACTGTACCAGCGAACTCCTGAGAGTGCCAGAAATGAAGCGTCTGTCTGAGGATTTCCAAGTATTGAGCACTGTTTAAAAGATGCCTCGGGGCCTGTTCCTTTCCAGTGTGTGCAAAATGGCATGTATCCATGCATTGCAAACCAGGCATGACGAATTTTGGGTCTTCCACCGGTTTTTGGGTCAACTTTATAAGGATAGCCCTTGTCAGGGATATTCTGAAGCGCATCAAGATCCATGTTGAGAATATTGGGCTCCCTTATTAAAAGATGTGTCTGTCCAAGTTTTATTATTTCGTATCCAGTCCATCCAACAACTGCAGCAGCCATCGAGGCCCATATCAGAAGAACAGGAACCTTGCCCCACCAGTGAACTCTTTTTCTTCCGAAAGTGTAGATTGTTCCGACTATTGTTTCTATACCAAGTGCAGAGAGTCCGAATGCAAAGAGTTCGAAGAGGTAGGTACATCGAAAGGCCTGTACTTTGTCCATGAAAGGCAGATAGGCTGTCCATCTAAAGTCATCGGGACCGGCAAATAGCATAAGGGAAAATGCAAAGCCTCCAAGCAGAAATCGCGTTGAAAGTTGCCGTAATCTGAATAGAGAAAAGAAAATTCCAATTGCTGTTAAAATACTGAAAACAGGTGGTCTGAAACTTAATGAACCAATAATATTTATTTTATCCATAAATTTTTCGGTTTCGTTCCGATCGTTTCCCTTGTGTCTTGCATCGTCAAGCATATATCCATTTGTGGCAACATCAATCAGCTCAGCTGTTGATACGCTTGTATACCAGTGAACCCCGGAACCTCTAAAAATAGGGTCTGGAACAGGGCGCATTGTTTTATTGTGTTCAATAAAAGGTATTACCCAGAATGATACAAGTGATGCTCCAAGGGCGCCAAATATAATAACTCTTTTAATATTTGCCTTGATGCTGCTTTCGCTCATGAAAAAGTAGAGAGCTCCAACAAATGTGGCATACACGGCCATAATAGCATGGGATAAGAATGCAAGAGCAAACAGAAGCCCTGTAGTAACAGGGCTGTTCTCTCCTCTAAGCATACCTATAAATGCTCCCATAAACCACGGGAAGAAAAGTCCCCCTAATGCTTGAGTTACTATGCCAGCCTGAAAAAAGGCCTCAAATGAGTTTCCAAATGCAGCCACAGATATTAGTGTCATGTATGATGCAAGTCCTGAAGTCCATTTGTTAACTTTAAGTTTGCGCATAAAGTAGTAAAATGAAAAAGGAGACAGGCCAAAACTAAGGCAGAGTGTGATATTATGAATCATTGTTAGATCTGCTTTGGTTAAAAAGTGCATTACCACATTCAGCAGATAAAAAAGAGATTGATAAAAACGTAAAACGGGCTGCCCCATTTCTATTCCCAGTGGACCTAATATATTGTCGCCTGCATTGACTCCGTGCATCATCGCATATTCATTCATCAGGTGGTAGATGTTGTCACCGCTTCTGTTTAAGACCGGTCCAAAAAGTATATATGTTGAAACAAATGATAGAATACTGGCTGACAAAGGAAGCAGAAGGTGGCCGTATCTGTCTACCCAGTAAGTTAAATAATTGGCTGTTGATTTTAGTTTTTTCATTATTTCTTAAAGTTTAATATGTTGTTTTGATACTGAAAATTTTGATACTGCACTGGGAATTTCGTCCTGCATCAGCCGCCAGTAATAGGTAACTCCCCTTTCAAGAGAGTCTCCATAACTTGTTGTTGTGCCAGTAACCTTACGTTCAAGAACTATATCTGTGAAATCCTCTGTTTTTGAAAGTTGTAATGTTATTGGTTTATCTATATTGCCTTTGTTCCACTGCATTGTTACACTCCCCGATTCCACAACGTATCCATTTGGAGGAAGTTGAGGTTTTGGGGACATGCCGTTTAGAGAAACAGATACAAGTTCTGTTGTAAGCATAACAAGTATAAGTATGAGCAATGCATATTTTCTTAGCCATTTTCCTGTCGATATTACGATATTTTTAGTATACATAAAGGTTGCATTATCAGAAAATAGATAATTTTTCGACTAAAAATAGTATGTTGACGAGACAAATTTAATATAAAGTAACTTTTTTCAGTTTATTTTAAATTGTTACACAGTTGTAACATATGTATGCTAACGTTTTTAACATGAAAACTAAAATTCTAATAATTGAAGACGAAAAAGATTTACAGGATGTTCTGACCTATAATTTTAAAAAAGAGGGATATGACGTGGCATCCGCATTAAATGGAGCTGAAGGGTTTTCGCATCTGAAAGACGGGCATTTGCCTGATATTGTTTTGCTGGATCTAATGCTTCCTGATATGAGCGGAACTGACATCTGCAGACAGATACGCGCCAATAAAGATACGAAAGATATTCCTGTGCTGATGCTCACTGCTAAAAGTGAAGAGATGGACAGGGTTGCGGGTTTTGAAGTTGGTGCAGATGATTATGTTACTAAGCCGTTTAGTGTTAGAGAGCTCATTTTAAGAGTTAAATCACTTTTAAAGAGAACTGCATCCGGAGATAAAACTGAGCATGAAAATGTGGAATTTGGTGTTTTAAAAATTGATATTCCAGGTCACAGAGTCTATGTTGATAGAGATGAAAAACAGCTTACCGTTTTAGAATTTAATCTTCTTATCACTCTTTTTGAAAGAAGGGGCAGGGTTCAGTCAAGGGATGTTCTTTTAAGTGATGTATGGGACATCAATGCTGATGTAACAACAAGAACTGTTGACACTCATGTTAAAAGACTTCGAGAAAAGCTGGGTCTTGCAGGCAGTTATATTGAGACTGTCAGGGGTGTTGGTTATCGTTTTATTAAAAATCTTTTAGAAAGCTAAAACTCTTGCGATTTTCATTGCGTGTCAGATTTATTATTGCGGTTTTTGTCACAGTTCTTTTGGGGGTTGTAGCCTCCGGTGCATTTTTATCATCAGAGCTTAAAAAAAGTATTAACATACGTTCTCAAAAAGAGCTTGAAAATCATGCTGCTCTCATGTCTGTATTTGTATCGGAATTGCTTGACTCAGATACTATTTCTGACGGTATGAAAATAGCAAGAAAAGCAGCTGACAAAACAGATATGAGGGTAACAATTATCCTGTCAGATGGAAAGGTTATTGGAGATTCGGAGTTGACAATTGAGGATGTTGTTAACCTTGAGAATCACGGTTCCAGGCCTGAAGTGATTAAAGCACTTAAATCCGGTAATGGTTTTTCTCACAGATATAGTGCGACTGTTGAATATGAGATGCTTTATGCTGCAAAAACGTTTAAAAACAGTGCTGTAAAAGGTGTTGTCAGGGTTTCAAGACCACTTAAAGATATAAATAAAACACTTCATGTTTTGTATGGAACCCTTGCTCTGGCCGCACTTATTTTTCTTGGTCTGGCTGCTTTAATGGCAATATTTTTCTCTAACTATTTCACAACAGTACTTAGGCGGATAGTATCCGATGTTCAAAATCTTGCAGAGGGTAAAGGTGTAATAGACCCTGATGGAGTTGATAAGGAGCTGGGAGGACTTACATATTCTCTTAAAAAAATGGCATCAAATCTCGAGTCCAGTGTTCATGATTTAGCCAGTGAGAGAGACAGGTTTGAAGCAGTTTTAGATGGAATGAATGAATCGGTAATTGCTCTTGATAACGAAAAAAGAGTTACTGTAATAAATTCATCAGCACTTGATCTGTTTGAGCTTTCATCATCTCCCATAGGTAAAGATATTATAGAGATATTAAGAGTTCCTCATTTTTTGAAATTGATTTCAAACCTTGAAAAAAAGGAGACTAAAAGTACAGAGTTTGAGATTGGAGGAAGTGCAGTTAAGATAATGCATGCACGGGCAACAGGCCTTATATCCGGGGGATGTGTGATTGTATTATTGGATGTCACTGATTTAAGGCGGCTTGAGCGTATGAGAAGAGATTTTGTCTCAAATGTCTCTCACGAACTTAGAACTCCAATTGCTGTATTGCGCGCCAACTCTGATACACTTCTTGAAGGGGCATTGGATGATAAGGAGATGGCTGTAAAATTTTTAAATTCCATAAGCAGTAATTCAGACAGATTATCAAGGCTTATTGATGATCTTCTGGACCTTTCTAAAATTGAAGAGGGAAAGCTTCATCTGGATATTGTTTCTCTTAAACTCGGAGAATTTTTTAAAAGAGCAAAAGGTAATCTTGAAACCAAAGCATCCAAGAGATATCAGACAATAAATATTGAAAAAGGTGAAGATATTTCTGTTATGGCTGACGAAGGTGCTCTCGATCAGATATTTTTTAATCTTCTTGATAATGCTGTAAAATATGGCGGTGAAAAAGCAGTAATAACTGTAAGGGCTGCTCTTGATAATAATCATGTAACTGTTGAAATTGAAGATAACGGTCCGGGGATTGATGAAATTCACAAAGACAGATTATTTGAGAGATTTTACAGAGTGGATAAGGGGCGGTCTAAAGAACTTGGAGGCACAGGGCTAGGCCTTGCAATTGTAAAGCATCTGGTTGATTCTTTAGGCGGAGAGGCGGGAATGAGGCAGGCTCCTCTAAAAGGTTCAATTTTCTGGTTTACACTTCCTGTTTCGATGTCATAATATCATTTAAACATTTAGAGGTACGTTATATGAATAATTACAAAAAATTTAAATCTATAGTTGCGCTTTCTCTTTTCGCTATTTCCTTTTTGGGAGGATGCTCGTCATCAAGCAATAGTGGAGATGGGGATAAAAATGAAACAGATGATGACAGTGATTCATTAATTTTAACTGATTCCAACAGTGATTCATCAACTTATGGGTATTCAGATTCTGATTCAAATTTAATTGAAACTCCTCCGGAGCTCCCTGTTAAATGTGAAATTATTTCAAGAAATCAGCAGCTCAGTGGTATGGGGGATGGAAAAAATCTCAGTATTGATTTTGATGGTACAGATGTTTTTGGCGCATGGACATATGTTACCTCTCAAGAGACACTGCCTCATATTGAAACAGGAATGTTTCAGTCTGAAACAGGAAGCTTTGACATTCAAAGTTATCTTTCAGGTTCTGTAATTGCAGAAGATACATTTTTAACAGCATCAGATGGTAAATTTGCACTCGTTTGGCTTGATGGCCGAACAGACTGGGATCCGGACTGCTTAAGCAGCAATGTTGATAAATGTATAAAGGATGTTGCATTTATGACTTTTAAAGGCGGGTTTCCAGAGGCATCTGCTCCATTACGAATAACTGAAAACAGAGATAATATCATTGGCAGACCCAAAGCTGCATCTATTGACAACAGTTTTATTGTTGTATGGCGTGAATCTGGATCCCTTGGAGGAACTACTGTTTTTTTATCAATAGTTGACAGTGATTTGAATGTTGGAAAACCTGTTAAAATTTCAGATGATGATCATGGTGATACTTTTGATAATCTGATACTTTCTGCTTCTTCAGAGTCAATTCTTGTAATGTGGTCTACTCTTCATAATTATGAGATAGAGTTTAGGCTTTTAAATCCTGATGGAACCATAAAAAGCGAGATTAAGAAAATTGATACAGCCTCTCAGTATTTTTACCCGTCAAGTGCTGCTGATGATAATGGATATCTTGTTTCATGGTCACGAAAACTTGTTAATGATTATGAAATTTTTACACAAAGAATTGATGAGGATGGCAATTTAGAAGGAGAAGAAAATCGCATAACGTTTACTGACTCAGATATTTATGAGTCAAAACTATCATTTAGCAGCCATGATGGTCTTATGATAACCTGGTTATCATCCAAGGAGAATGGATCAACTACTTGTATTGATTCATCTTGCAGTAAAAAAGCATTTGCAGCACCTTTAAATATTGATGGAACCCTTCAAGCATCCCCACTCTTTATTGGGCCTGGTACAGATTATCTGGCATCATCTGAAAATTTATCTTTATCATTCGCAAAAGACAGGTGGATAACTGGCTACGAGTCCTTTCGAAATTTTCGCACTCAGCTTGCCTACAGCACATTTGTTTGTAAATAAAGGGCTTTGATGATTTTTTAATTTAATCTTCTGTAGAATCAGTAGTGTCCAGAGCTATAGCTCTTTTTACTTTTTTTCGATCTGTAAAAGTTGCAATATGGGCCATTGCATCACCGCGGTTTACTAATGGAAGAGTTCTAAGGCCTACAATAATTCCATCACTTTCAGTGGTAACGTTAACCGCATGGCTGCCAAACAGATCTGAAATAATTGCAATTGCTTCGCCTCTTGCTGCTTCATCTCCAATTTTTTTTAAAAACCTGCAGGAACCACTGTGTGGTGCCCGCACCCAATAGTCCCCCTTGGCCACATAAACCTTTTTAGTATTAGGGACAGGTTTGTTTTCACTTTTAGGCAGCATTCCAATCTGTCGCATTACCGATAAACATCCGCGCACACCGACTCTTATCACATTTTCGTCAAAACGAAGAGCTTCACCACCTTCATATAAAAGAGTTGTAACCTTTCGTTTTCTTCCAGCTTCTCTAAGAGAACCGTCCCTTAGTTTAGAGTCTATAACAACAGGAACTCCAAAAAAACGTGCCAGTTCATCTGTTTCAGGGTGATCAAGGCATGCTCTAATCTGTGGAAGATTATTCAGGTGGATAGAACCTGTGTGCAGGTCGATACCATGGGAACACTTGCTGACAATTTCCTTCATAAAAATATGAGCAAGTCTGGCACCTAGGGATCCTTTTGCATTACCTGGAAAACATCTGTTTAAATCACGTCTGTCCGGCAGATAACGTGAGCGAGTATTGAATCCAAAAATATTAACCACAGGAACAACAATTAATGTTCCTCTAATTGTGCGGGACTTTAATTTCTGAAGTACTCTTTTGATTATTTCCACACCGTTTAATTCATCTCCATGAATTGCCGCGCTGATAAACAAAGTGGAACCACTTTTAGTACCTCTGATAACCTCAATTGGAATGTATAGTTTTGTAAAATCATACAGTGAGGCAATTTCAAGCATGGATTTTTTGGATTCTCCCCCGTAGAATTTTTCATTGCCAATTTTTATGTAGAGACGTTTTTTTTTTGGTGTTTCTGTTTTCATAAAATTTTATTATGTGCATGCATAGGCTATTTTGGTGCTGAAATTTCCCTAATGCTTCCCCATTTGTAAATCAGGCCGTTGTCTCCAACCCCATCACTTCTAAAGTAGATTGTAATATTGGGCTTACCGCTTTCGGAACCTTCTCGCGTTGGTTCATTTGTAAGCTTCAATGCAGAAGACACAGTTCCGTTACAGGATGATGAACCGGCACCAAAGGTTGTACCGTCATCAATGTTCTCAATGAGTTTAACCCATGTGCCGCCGTCTTTTCCATCGGTTTCATCAATGTAAAGTTCCTGTTTTACAGTACCGTCCGGAAGATCGTAAACCACATGCTTGTGGCCAATCCATGTATTAAACGGCATACCTCCGTTCCAGTAAGAAATGTGTTGAACATATTCTGAATCAGGATGATTTGTCTCCTTTTCAAAGTCTACATAGCCATCGTAGCGCATTCTTGCTCCAATGCCTCTGGTGTCGCATTTGTCACTGTTTTCGTTTCCCGTTGTACCGTGATTTGTTCTTGCAAAAGAGACAAGGCCTCCCCAGTCAGTGCCGCTGTCTGCGACCCTCATAAAGTACATGGTTATTTCCACATCTCTCCACTGGTCCAGCATTTCAGGATCATGGACATACATCCTTGGAACACTTCCGGAAATTTGCAGTGTTCCGTCTCCAATAACTTCGTAGCTGCCGTCTCCGTGATCTGCATCAAACCAGTCATCCCCGGGGTCTTCATATTTAAAAGTTCTTGGATTGCTATCCCACTTTGCATACCACTGTTTTCCATCTGTCAAAGTAGGGTAGATCATGTTTATTGAAAACTGATCTAATGTCCCTTCGTTCCCATCCGAAACAGAGTCGGTGTCCGAATCCGAGTCAGCGTCAGAGTCTGCGTCCGAGTCTGTGTCCGAGTTTGTGCCCGAGTCTGAATCCGAGTCCCTATCCGAATATGCGGAGTCCAGATTGATAATTGAATCATTTTTTACAGTGACGGAGCAACTTATTGTAAATAAAAACGGATATGCCAGAATAATAAAAACAGATTTTAGAATTTTCATATTATTCCTCCTCAATAATTATTCTAAAACTAATTAAAAATCTTTACAACATGCAATACAATCAGTCTTAAACAAATGTCATTTTTCTTAAATTAAGAATATGACGATATAAAAGTTGATTTCAGTTTAAACTCAAGACCAAAACCCTTTAACTGATCTCTCTTTTCTGATATGTAATTGCTTCTATTATTAATTATTATAATGATGATTATATTTTTTGATAAGTTAACGGATTAAATTATTTTTAATGAGAAACATATATGTTTAAAATTGTAATTAGTGATGATGAGGGAAAGACAACAATAATTCCTTTTATAAGAGAGGAGTTTTTGATTGGCCGTAAAAAGGGAAACAGTATCAGGCTGACTGAGCGCAATGTTTCAAGAAAACATGCCAAAATCTTTTCTGGTGAAAATAATACTTTTTTTATCTCTGATTTAAATTCTCGAACGGGAACATATATAAATGGTGAATCTGTAAATGGTGAACCTGTAAATGTTGAGCCTGAAGCCAGAATAACTATCGGGGATTATAAGCTTTCAATAAGTAAAAAAGATTATAAAGGTCTGCCTCTTGGTGTGCAGATGGATCCCAAAGTTGATAAAGGTGTTGGCAAGGTTACACCATTTGCAAGGCTGGTTATGCTTGAAGGACCCACAAGGGGAATGGAAATTCCTTTAGAAGAGCAGCTATATATTATTGGGCGTTCTGACAGGGCTAATGTAAATATTGAAGATCCTTCAATTTCAAGGGCACATGCACGAATAGAAGGGGGCGGTGATTTATGGACTGTCTCAGATTTGGACAGTATAAATGGCCTTTATATAAATGGTGAAAAAAAGGATGATTACCTTTTAAAAGCCGGAGATATAATTGATTTTGGTAAAATTCAGTTTAGATTCGTTGGTGCAGGGGAACCTTATGATTATGAAAATTCTCGAAACAGCGATACAGAATCTGATGGTGAAGAGAAACATTATGCATCTCTGATCATTCGAACAATTGTTGTTGTTGTGCTGGCTGCAATGCTTGTTGTCTGGATGGTAATGCGCAAAGAGACAATTGATGCTGAGACAGCCAAAACTGTTCAGGAATCTCAAAAAAGAGGTGATATTGAACTTCCCCAGTCTTTTGACAAGCTTATTGAGGATGGAGAAGTTAAAATGAAAACCCAGCAGTGGGAAGAAG
>JAFGVO010000386.1 GCA_016937935.1 Deltaproteobacteria bacterium
TCAGGTTTACCTCCTGACGTCACTATAACACAGGATCTTATAAAAAGATACATAATGCCCATCAATTTTAAATCACTACACTAGCAACTTTATCTACAACAATTTTTATAGCATCAATATCCTGAATGGAAAGTCTTTTTTCAGCATCAAACCCTATATGTCCTATAACCTTTTTACCAAGGCGCATGGGAACCATCATAACAAAGTTTATCTTTGAAAGTTTTGCAACAAGAGGTGCCATTTTACGAATTGCAATCTGATCCCTGCTCACAAAATCTGCAAGTACCACGGGCAGCTTATCCCCATCACTGACAATATACTCTCCATTTATATATAATTTTTCCCATATTGTATCGGGAACAACAGGAGCTTTAAGATCTTTATATGAAACACCGGCTGTTTTTTCCATTATTGACATCACGTTACTGCTTAAATTGGTATAAACAGGAGAAGTAACATCTATTACAGAATGTTCGCTTCTGAGCCATGCGTCAGTAAAATATAAATTATGAATATCTTTTAATCGATCACAGGCATGTTTTAAAATTCCTTTTACATCAATATCTTCAGATAATTTGCTTGTGAGTTCACCAATTAAATTAATATGCTCTGTGGCCAGATTGATAATGTGCCTGTTGGAAGCAGCGTTATTATCGTTTTCAATAATCAATAGAAGATAACTCTCAACAACCAGACTGATTGTAACCAGAATGCTGATAGTTGAATTATCGACATTAACAGAAAAATTAACCTCTCTGACCTTGTGATCTTTTATTGTTTTTGAAAGAGCATCCTTAATTTCATCAGAATTCCATAGTTCAGGAAAAGTTTTTTTCAGTTTTGAAGGATATTTTTTGACAGCAAAACCTTTTTGACCAAGTAATTTATAAAAATCATCATTTACAGCTCTCACAAGAATCTTGTCATCTGCATTTGATAAAATCATTGCTCCGTATGGAAGAAAATCAACCAGCTCAAAAAGCTCTAAAGCTTTGTCACTCTCCTTTTTTCCAAATGAAAAATAACTCATGAAGGTGCATCCAGTTTTCTGTAAATTGTTCTTGTTGCAATTCCAAGCAGAGCCGCTGCCCGGCTTTTGTCACCGCCTGTATGCTTAAGAGTCTCCCTTATCACCCTTAATTCAATCTCCTCCAATGGTGTACCCACATTTATAAGCAGTTGATTCTGATAACGCTCGTCACTGATTATTTTTTCGGGGATATCATTTTTTTCAATAACATCAGTTTTACACAAAACAACTGCACGCTCAATAACATTTTCAAGTTCTCGCACATTACCGGGCCAGAAATAACCTGTCAGAATTTCAAGAGACTCTTTACTGATACCCTTAATATTCTTTTCGTTTAATTTGGCGTATCTGTGTATAAACAGATCTGCAAGTATGGGAATATCATCAATTCGCTGTCTTAATGGCGGCATGTTTACAACAATAACATTCAACCTGTAATAAAGATCCTCCCTGAAATTTCCATTTTTAATCTCTTTTTCAAGATTCCGGTGGGTTGCCGCCAATACCCTGACATCAACTTTTTTAACATGACCTCCAAGGGGTTCGATCTCTTTTTCCTGCAATACTCTTAAAAGTTTTACCTGAAGCTGGAGAGGTATTTCACCAATCTCATCAAGAAATATTGTTCCTCCATCAGCTAATGAAAACCTGCCATCCCTCTGTTTTACAGCTCCGGTAAAAGCCCCTTCTTCATAACCAAACAGTTCAGACTCAAGTATTGATTCGGGAAGTGCCGCACAGTTAACAGCTACAAAAGGCTTATTACTCCTTGAACTGTTTTCATGAATATAGCGGGCAATTACCTCTTTACCTGTACCCGACTCACCGGTAATCAGAATTGTAGCAACCGACGGGGCAGCCTGCTCTGCCAATTCACATGTTTTTCTAAATATGGGGCTGTTTCCCGCAAGCTGACGTTTTTCAACACTATCAAGCCTTCTCTTTAAATTTTTATTCTCAATAACAAGTGCATGTTTCTCTAAAGCCTTATTGACAGTTTTAACAATTGCGGCACGTTTGACGGGTTTCTCAACAAAATCATAAGCACCTTTTTTCATGGCTTCAACTGCGCTTTCAACTGTTCCATATGCGGTCATCAAAACAACTTCACTGTCAGGTGAAACATCAGAGATAAGCTCCAGAAGCTGCATTCCGTCTATTGAGGGCATCCTCATATCCGTAAGCACAATATCCACAGTAAAATTTCTGCAAATTTCAAGAGCCTCTTTGCCACTTAAAGCAGTAATGACATTCAAGCCCTCTTTGTCAAAAACCTTCGATAATGCAAGAAGGTTATTTTTATCATCATCAACAATGAGAAGCCTCTTTTGTTCAGACATATATAGAATCTTTCTCCATAAAAATTAAACATTAACTGTAATCGTACAGAATATATATTTGACATTTTGACACAAGAATGACAATTTTACACTTTATTTTTATTATCTATTCAGTTTTTATTAGCAATAACCTTTAAATTAAATTTTTAATACATACTATCTTTAACCGGAAGATTAGAAAAATAAATATATTTCAGAAATATGGATTCCACATGAAAAAAATTTTAGAAGGTGAAAAAACTCAAATTTCAGAAATGGATATTATTCCTATAGAAAACAATCTCAGTGATGTTCTGGTTAAAATCTATCCACCCGGGACAGATCTGGGTAAAAAATGGGAACTTACCGCAAAAACCGCAGATATCGGAAGGGATCAGGACTGTGATATAACAATCAATCACAACTCTGTTTCACGACTCCATGCCCAGCTTAGTAAAAATGGAAATATGCGAACCTTAACGGATTTACAGAGTACAAACGGCACACTTGTCAATGGCGAGTCAATAATTTCAAAAACTTTAACAAGTGGTGACTGGATTAAAATTGGAGATACAATTTTTAAATATCTTACAGGTACAGATGTGGAAAACGCATACCACGAAGAGATTTACAAAATGACAATTATCGACGGTTTGACCAATATATACAATAAACGGTACTTTATGGAAAATATCCAAAGGGAGCTGGCCCGCTCATCAAGGCACAGCAGACCGTTGTCGTTAATAATGTTTGATATAGATTTTTTTAAAAAAATTAATGATACCTATGGTCACCTGGCCGGAGATACAATTTTACAGGATTTATCAGCCGTTGTTAAAAACCGCATGCGAAAAGATGAAATTCTTGCTCGTTACGGAGGGGAGGAATTTGCAGTAATTCTTCCTGAGTCAAATCTTGAAAGTGCTGTAAATCTTGCAGAAAACATAAAAAGCAGTATTGAAAACCACAGGTTTTTATTTGAAAAAGCTCCCATTCCCGTAACAGTTAGCCTTGGGGTGGCATGCACAAGTGGAGAAATTGATACAGAGCAGGAATTTATAAAAATGGCAGATCAGAAACTCTACCAGGCAAAACAGGAAGGCCGCAACAGGGTCTGCTTCTGAACAACTTAAATTAAAAGTACAAGCTATGAATAACAAATTAAAATATTTTTCAAAAACTTTTTTATGGGCACTTTTTTTTGTAATAGCGGGTCAGCTTTCAGCCTGCACAGATGAATCAGCCTTAACAGATGAAACCTCATCAACAGATAATACTGACAGCGACACATCAATTAAAATTCCAGGCAACCCGTCAATAATTGCCATAGGTGATTCAATTATGGCTTGGAACAGCCTTGACACCAATACAATCCCTGATGTTGTGGCAGATTCTCTTGGTACAGAATCATACAATGGGGCAATCCCGGGAAGTACATTCCTTGAATCTATTGACAGTAATTTAAAAAAGATTCCTGATCAGTATATCGATGATGACTGGAAGTGGCTAATTATGGATGGGGGGGCAAACGATCTCAATGACAGATGCGGATGCGGCAAATGTGATGATGTGCTGGACACTTTATTATCAGATGATGGAAAAACAGGTGCCATTCCTGATTTTGTTAAAGAGATTACAGATAAAAATATTAAAGTTGCAGTAATGGGATATTACCATGTACCGGCCAGTGCAATGTACGGATTTGCAGACTGCAACGACTGGGTTGATAAATTCAACGAAAGATTAAAAACACTTTCAGACAATCTACAAAATGTCTGGATGGTAGACACAACCTTAATAATTGACCCGGACAA
>JAFGVO010000387.1 GCA_016937935.1 Deltaproteobacteria bacterium
ATGGAACTTATTTATTGAATATTGTTAAAAATAAACGAGATGTTTTAAGTATTAATTTACATGACATTGCATCTGCCTATGAAGTTTGGATAAATGAACGGCTGGCAGCAAAGTGTGGAAAAATTGGAAAAGGCAAAGATAGTGAAACTCCAGAAATGTGTAATAGTATTATTCCTTTGTCAAATGACTCCAATATTACTATTGCAATAGAGGTTTCCAACTATAATTATATCTTTGGAGGTATGGATAATGTACCGACCATTGGTAAGAGTGATAGAGTTTTTAAAACATTTATTAAAGATGTTTCTTTAGATGTTTTCATCATTGGAATTTTATTTGCAATTTCAATTTATCACCTGATTTTGTTTATGTTCAGAACAAAATCGAAAGTCCTTTTATCTTTTGGACTTTTTAATTTTGACTGGGTTATAAAAATGATGTTTGAAGGTGATGGTTCGAGGGTTATTAAAGTTTTTTTTCCTGATTGTTCATATGAATTCATGATTGGAGTTATTACTCTTGCAATAGTTTTTTCAGTTCCTCTGTTTCTCTTTTTTTTAAAATCAATATTACCTGATGAAGTAAGCATGAAAATAGTATATTTGTCTGTTTTTGAGTCATTTTTAATGTTGCTTGCAGTAATTTTTGCAGAACCTTATATTCATCAGATTGTACTTATTTATGGGCATTTTATTTTCGCATCAGTGCTTATTATCTACGTTTTTTATGTGCTGGTTTCAGCTGTTAAACATAATCGTGAAGGAGCTGGTTATATTTTAATTGGCTGGATAATTTTTGCAAGTGCAGGAATTATTGATTTTTTAACAGGAATGGACATTATTATGTTTCCATGGGTACTGCAATGGGGTTTTGTAACGATGTCTATTATGTTTGCTGCCATTGTTGCATCAGTATTTTCAAATGCTCTTGATAGTCAGGAGATATTAACAGAAGAGTTGATTTTAAAAAATCTTGAGCTTGAAAAAAATATGAAGCTCGAACAGGATTTATATCAGCAGACTTTAAAGACTAAATGTGCAAATCTTCAGATGTTAAGATATCAGTTAAATCCTCATTTTTTATTTAACGCTCTCGCATCAATGAGAGGAGCTGTTATTGAATCTCCTCAAACTGCTTATGAAATGATTAGTTCTCTCTCCAGTTATTGCAGGCATATTTTAACAACAGATGACAATGCTCTTATTCCTGTTGAAAAAGAGATTCAATTTATTGATGCTTTTTTAAATATGGAGATGTTAAGAATGGGTGAATATTTAAAGGCTGAAATATCAATTGATGAAGATATTAAAGATTTTAAAGTTCCTGCATTTTTTCTTCAACCAATAGTAGAAAATGCAATAAAACATGGTAGCAGGTCATCATCTGAAAACCTTAGTCTTAAAGTTCTGATAAAAAATAACAATAATAATGGTATTGTTGTTCAGATTATAAATAGCGGGTATTGGATAGATGAAAATTCTTTAAATAATAATTTCAAACAAAAAGATGTGTCCGGAAACGGACAGGGGTTTTCAATAGGAATTGATAACATGTTAAAGCGACTTGAATCTGTATTTGGTGATGGGTTTAGTTTTTGTAAATCAGATGATAATGGTAATGTCGTAGTTGAAATTGAGATTAAAGCCAAAGCCAATAAAGAGCTGTATAAAGAGTTTTCCAATGACTGACAATCAATTTAAAATTTTCAAAGCTTTACTCGTAGAAGATGAACCATATGTAAGGGCTGACTTTAAATATCTGCTTGCTAAATATCCACAAATCCAAATTGTAAAAGAGGTTGAATCTGTTGATGATGCTAAAAAAGCTGTTGGTGATTATTTTTTTGATTTAGTTTTTCTTGATATTAAAATTCATGGTGGAAGCGGGTTTGACATTATAAAAAACTTAAAACCCGAAACAGAGATAATCTTTTTAACATCATTTGAAGAATATGCGGTAAAGGCATTTGATGTTGATGCTCTTGATTATCTCGTCAAACCTGTTGAGCCTGTTAGATTAGATAAAGCAATAAAACGTTTTGAAGAAAAAAAACTGGTGAAAGCTGATTCTCCTGATGTAAAGGACAATTTTGATAGTCTGTGGATAAAAAGTGACGGAAATAAAATATATATTGAAGTCAAAAATATTACAGCAATCACCTCGTTTGGTGGTAATTTTACAACACTGATAACATGTGACGGAAATAACTATCTTGTTAGAAGAACGTTAAATGAATGGGAAGTTATTTTATTAAAGTTCAATCTTAATATTCTTCGTATTCATAGGAAGACACTGGTCAATATGAACTTTGCTTCAAGGTTGATTCAGCAAAAAGACGGAAACTATATTTTGTTTTTAACGACAATTGAAGATTCTTTCAGTGTTAGCAGGCGTTCTGTTTCGAGAGTCAGTAAATATCTTGCTTCATAAAAATAAATCCTACCGCTAATCACTAAAATTGATACGTTTATCACAAACTCCTTGTTGTGGTGGAAATATTGTATTTATACATCTTCTGTGTAAAAAAATTATATCAAAAAAAACAAAACGTTCATGATTGCTTTTCAGTTTTTATATTGGCGAAGCAGATTTCAGGAGGTCAGAATGCAGATAAACAGGTGGTTTGTTTTATTAGGTTTAGCATGTGCAAGTCTTATTTTTATTAGTTGCGGAAGTAACAGCAGCAATTCCAGAAATGATTCAGATAGTACAGATTTATCTGGCACTGATAGTGAGCCTGTTGATTCTGATTCAGGGAAAGGTACTGATGGTACTGATGAAACTGATAGCAGTATTGACAGTAACAGTGATCAATCAACAGACAGCAGTGATTCAGAGACTGGAAATGAGGAAAATCCTACTTTAAAAGATTATCTTACGTGTGAAAATGATGAGGATTGTCCTGTTGGACTTGGGGATTGTGTTAAATCAGTATCATTAAGTGTTCCTGATGGAGAACTTAATTCTGTTAGTGTAAAAGATCTTTTTAAAGATTTAAAATCATCAGGTATCTGTACAAAAGTTTGTACAAATGCTGCGGCTTCCTGTGAGGAGATGTCTCTTTTAGATTCCCATGGAGATTCAGTTCCATTTACCTGTCAGCTTATATATTCAGGAACAAGCCCATATCCATCACCTGCTCCGGCATTTCCATTTGATGATAAGATTGATTTAAATCATATGAATGCCGGTGTTCCTTTTGGTGCTATTTGTCGCCCACCTTTAGGACTGGATCCGGCAATTGAAGATTCGATTTGTAGTGATTGTAATAATAGTGGACAGTGTGGCAGTGGAATATGCTGGGACATGGGAACCTTTCAAGAGGTTGTTGACGGTAATGGATCATGTCTTGCACCTTGCAGTGATAGCTGTCCCCTTGGATTTACCTGTGAGATACTTGTTACAGATCCGGAGCAGAATTTCTGTGTTCCTGTAGAGCTGACATTCGGAGGGTGTCGTGATTTAGATGGAGATAAATATGGTGTTGGACAATGTTCTGATGACAAACTTCCTACCCCTGTTGACTGTGATGATTTAAACAATCTCGCATATTATAACAGTAATAATATGAACCACTCTTTTCCCGAAAATTGTGGTTTATATGATTATAACTGTAATGGTATTTCAGATGATGAGGAGCTTATTGTTTCAACTCTTTTTGGTGAAGAACATTGCGGTGCCTGCGATGCGACCTGTACAGGAGAGCTCTACACCAACACAGTAAACACTGCCCATGCCCTTTGTGTTACTGATAATGAGCTGGTTTACTGTTCTGCAGAGTGCCTTGAGGGGTATGCAGATTGCGATGGGGATGTAAACAATGGGTGTGAAGTTGTAGTTACAGATCCTTCTTATGTTTATTACAGAGATAATGATGGGGATGGTGAAGGAGATCCGGAAAGAAGTGCATTTGCATGTAATGGAAATATTCCAGATGGTTATGTTGCCAATAATACAGATTGTAACGATGTGGATGCCGATATATACGCTGGTCATGATGAAATTTGCGATGGTAAAGATAATGATTGTGATACATCAATAGATGAAAGTTTTAATGTTGGTGTTGCATGTGATGGTGCCGATTCCGATAAATGTGAACACGGTACATTAACATGCTCCGCAGATAAACTCTCTTCTGAATGTGTTAACGAAATAGTTGAGGATATTGCAGAAAGCTGTAATGGTAAAGATGATGATTGTGATGGTTCAATAGATGAAGACTGGAGTGAACTTGGTACACCATGTGACGGTAATGATAGCGACCAGTGTAAAAATGGTACATGGACATGCAATAGTGCTGGTTCGGGAGTTGAATGTGTTAATGAGACCCAGCAAAATATATCTGAAATCTGCAATGATGATGATAAAGATGAAGATTGCGACGGTTCAATTGATGAAGGTTTTGATGTTGATGGAGATGGATATTATCAGTGCAGCCATGGTGGTAAACTAGCAGATTGCAATGATAGCGAACCCACAAATTATCCGGGCAATAATGAAATATGTGACGGAAAAGACAACAACTGTAATGGCACTGTTGATGATGGTTTCGGTGTAGGCACCCCATGTGATGGCAGTGACGATGATAAGTGTACAAATGGTACCCTTACATGCACATTAAGTGGTTATGGTACTGAGTGTGTTAATGAATCAATTCATATCAGTGAAACATGTGATGGTGCAGATAATGATTGTGACGGCTCGGTTGATGAAGGTTTTGACGGAGACGGCGATGGATATTACTCATGCATAAACGGCGGACCAAATCATAAGGCTCAGGATTGCTGTGATTCTGATAATTTGGTTCATCCGGGCCAGACCAGTTATTTCAGTTATGAACAAAGATGCGGTGGTTATGATTATA
>JAFGVO010000388.1 GCA_016937935.1 Deltaproteobacteria bacterium
AATCATATATCCAAATTTTCCAGATGCTCATATCATCAATTAATTAAATATATAAGAAAATTTTACAAAAAAATTATGTTATATATTTAATTGTGTTAAAAATGTACCGATGGATAATTCTAAAACTAAATTCAGATTGAAATTCATGTTCCAGCAGATTGATTTAAATGAAGGAAGTTTTACAATTGGCCGATGCAACACATGCAATCTTACCGTTGAAGATGTACTTGTTTCAAGAGAACACGCAGTTATTACAATTGAAAATGAAACGGCCACAATTAGAGATTTAAATTCAAGAAATGGAACTTTTGTAAATAATATTAAAATTAAGACTGAAAAGCGGCTTCACAGCAATGATCGCATTGTAATTGGCAAACAGAACTTTTTATTTCTTATAAATAATCTAAATGAACGAACTCAGAAAAAAACAGGTGCTATGATTTATTGCACAAACTGCACCACACCAATTGCTGCAGGCCCCAAAAAATGTCCCCATTGCGGAACTGATATTCCTGTAAAAGAAAAATCTTGAAATATGCAAATGCAGTAAACATAGAAAAATACAATACCGATAAATTTTAAACAGACAGGCTCGACAAATATATAGTTTTATGATGAATTTTTATAAAAAAACTAAAAAAAAGTTAATTTAGATCTTTTTTATGAGTGACTCGTCTGCTAGTATTGTGAGCCGAAAAGGTGTTTCGAAAATAACATTTGAACTAATAAGACGAGGTCGATGATGGCAAGAAAGACTGATACTAGCGAAAACTCTGTAAATGTAGCACTACAGGAGCTGATGGGACTTGAAGAAGACCGTCAGACAAAAGAAGAACAAGAACGCGCAAAACGCGAAGCTGAAGAAAAAGCCCGTAAAGAAGAAGAAGAGCGCGCAAAACGTGAAGCTGAAGAAAAAGCCCGTAAAGAGGAAGAAGAGCGACGCATAGCTGAAGAAAAAGCCAAAGAAGAGGCTGAACTTAGAAAACAGATGGAGCTTGAAGCTGCAAAAATTAAAGCGGCTAAAGAGGCCGAAGCTGCTGCAAGGCTTGAAGAACAACAGAAACTTCTTCAACACGAAGAGAACCTCAAACGAATTGAAGCTGAAAAAGCCGGTGCTCCTCCATGGGTGTGGGGTGTTGTTGCAGCCATAATTGTTATTGGTTTAGGTATCGGAATCTGGCAGTATCAGTCTTCTCAGGAGGAAAAAGCAGTTCTCCGTCAAAAAGCTGAGGCTGAACGCATTGCTGCAGAAGAAGAAAAAGCCAGACTGGCAAAAGAGGCTCAGGCAAAAGAGGAGGCCCTTCAAGCAGAAAAAGAACGTCTTTCCAGAGAGAAAAATGCTGTTGAATCAACCCTCGCACAAAAAGAGGCCCAAGAGCAGGCTGAAAAAGATGCAGAAGCGAGAAAAGCAGCTGCAAAATCTAACAGAAGCTCTGCCAAGAAAGCTGCTGGCGGCAAAAAAGGCGGAAGCGGATTTGGTTCTGCTGATCCTTTGAGCGGACTGGATTTATAATACCTTTAAAAATTAGAACGATAACTTTAAACGGGATTTCTTAAATATTGAAATCCCGTTTTTTTTAGGAAATAATCAGATGAAAATTGATAAAAATGATCCAAAACAGAGATTAATACTGGCTCTCGATGTTCCAAACCTTGATGATGCAAAACACCTCCTTGACAAAGTTCAAGGTAGAGTCGGGCTGGTTAAAGTTGGACTGGAGCTGTTTACCGCATGTGGACCGGATGCGGTTAAAGCAGTTCTCGAAAGAGATATTAATGTTTTTCTGGATCTAAAACTTCACGACATTCCTGCCACTGTTGCCGGAGCTGTTGCAAGCGCAAATGCATTAAATGTATCAATGCTCACCGTTCATACGGGAGGAGCGGGAGAAATGCTAAGACAGGCAGAAAAAACCAGTGGAAAAGATATGACAATTTTAGGTGTCACCCTTTTAACAAGTATGGGAGACGATGACATTGCCCCTGTATCATTACAGGGAACGCCAAAAGAGATTGTTTTAAAAAGAGCACTTCTTGCCAAAGAGTGCGGCCTTGGTGGAATTGTATGTTCTCCCAATGAGGTTGCAGAAGTTAGAAAGATTGTTGGCAGTGAGATGATTTTAGTTACTCCCGGTATCAGGCCTGCAGGCGCAAGCATGGGAGATCAGAAAAGAGCTGCAACACCCGCCAGTGCAATCTCAGATGGTGCGGATTTTCTGGTTGTAGGTCGCCCGATAAAGTCAGCAGCCAATCCGGCAGAGGCTGCAGATATGATTGTTGCAGAAATTGCAGCCGCCTTGAATTTATAATGTCAAGAATAATTTCAGGACCTAATGCCGTAGAAGAATTTATTAAAGCAGGAAAAGCAAAACCTGATGAGGTCTATATTTTAAGTGGACTCTCTCAAAAAACTGCAGCCAGAATTTATTCACTTTGTGAGAAACACAAAATAACAGCAACAGCAGTTTCAAAAGACAAATTAGATGCTCTGTCAAAAAACGAAATCCACCAGGGAGTAATTGCAATTGCCGGAGAATTTAACTACACCCCTTTTGAAAATATTTTAAAGAAAAGTAAAAGTTTAGAAAAATCTGTAATAGTTATTTTAGATCAGGTTCAGGATCCCGGAAACCTTGGTGCAATAATCAGAAGTTCAAAAGGTCTTGGTGCCAATGGTGTTATTATTACAAAACATCGTTCTGCTCAAATGACTTCAGGGGCTGTACGAGCATCAGCAGGAGCCAGCGAGCTTATCCCGGTGGCTGCAGTTATAAATCTGGTAAATGCAATTGAACAATTAAAAGAAGAGGGTTTCACAATTTTTGGAGCTGACGGAAAAGCTGATCTTTCAATTGAAACCATAAAATGGCCCGATAAAACTGTAATAATAATGGGGAATGAAGCAAAAGGTTTACGACTTCTTACAAGGCAGAACTGTGACCATCTTTTTAAAATACCAATAACTGATTTTGAATCGTTAAATGTTTCGGCGGCTGCTGCAATTTCTCTTTATCAGGTAAAAATATCACTCATAAATTAGAGCCATGGATAATACCCAAAAGAGACTCTTTTTATTACTGACAATAACCCTGCTGTTTTTTTTAATTATCCACCTGCTGGTTGCAATCTATCTACCCTTAAGTTTTGACGAGGCATACTACTGGCAATGGTCAAAAAATCTGAAACTCTCATATCCGGATCATCCGCCAATGGCAGCATGGCTTATAAGGGCAGGAACCTTAATAGCGGGAGATAACGCAATTGGGGTTAGACTCTTTTCAATAATACTCTCATTTTTATCTGGCTATGTAATTTTTTATATTTCAAGGCTTCAGGCTCTCACGTTAAAAAACTCATACATGGCAGCTCTCATATCACAAATTTTGCCCGCTCCCGCAACCGGAGCAATTATTTTCACACCTGATGTACCACTCGCTTTTTTTCTCATGCTTTTTACCCTTGCACTTGTTTTAATTATTCAAAAAAGCAGACCTTATCTATTTTATATTGCAGCAGTTCCTGCAGCACTTTCAATATTATCCAAATCAAGCGGCATGCTTTCATATGCAACAGTATTAATAACAGCAGTGGTCACCCCTGCCCTTTTAAAAGAATTTAAAAAGCCTCATATTTATCTGGCTTTTATACTCTCGGTTATTTTAATAGTGCCATGGCTTTTAGCAGAGCAGCAAAACGGTTTTCAATCCATACTTCACCAGGGAAACCATATTGCAGGAAATTTAAAAGGGGGAAGTGTTTTTAAATACTTGTTTCCAATAAGGTGGATAGAGTTACTTGCCGGACAGTTTGCTCTTTTAACACCTCTTGCATCAATTTTAATTGTTAAATATCTGTTAAATAAAAGCAGCATAACAGATGTTCAAAAACCTTTAATTGTCTCACTGTTATTACCAGTTGCATTAACGTTAGCTGCAGCAATAACTACACATCCGGAGCAAAACTGGGCAAGCATATCCCACCCCATAGCCGCCATTATTGTAATGCTGTATATTCAAAACAGTTTAACTGAATCAAAAAGAAATTTTTATCTAAAGTGGACTTTAATCTCTGTAACTATCTTAACATCAATAATTTATGTCCATTCAATTCACCCGATTTTACCATTGCCCCCCAAAAAAGATCCTTTATCGAGACTTCAAGGCTGGAACCAGATTATTAAAATCAATTCACATTTAAAAGATATGGATTCAATTGTCTGTGATAACTACGCCATTTGCGCGCTCATCGAGTGGGAAAACAGATCTGCCCCCCTTACAGTTACAACAGCATCAACAAGCAGACACTTCAATAAACCCTCCGGAAAAAACTGGCTGATTGTTGATGAACTTGGTGATTTTGGAAATTATGAACCAATAGTAAATTGCCAGAAGCGTTCCAGACCCCAATTTTTAAACATGAAAAGAGCTGACGGAAAACCCCTTAGGGTTGTTAAAATTACAAAAGGCTACAACTGCACAAGCTCTTTTTTTAATTAAAAATATAACTCCCTGTTATGACATTTTTATCATATCCGGTGTAATTTATTTTCACACTTCATATTAAATTGAGTCTATTATTATTAAAGATGTTTATTTAACAGTGGTTTTTTTAAACTAAATAGTATTGGCATGATTAATGCTTAATTAATTCTTAATATAAATGCTTATGTTAAAAAAAATAAAATCAATTTTAATAATTTCCTGTAGTATTACTCTTTTATCAGGCCTGTCCCATGCTGACAGTGGAGATGTTGAGGCTGAACATGACATTGGATTGTACAGCAATATATTTTCACCAGGGATGTATGGACTGACAATCGCTCTTGAAAAAGGATATAAAGTTAAAAATGTTATTCTCACTCCCGGAGCCAGAATTCGCTCTTTAAATACCGGCTGGCTGCCCTATTTACTCATTGGACCTGAGTCAAAATTTAAATGGGGTTTGGGAGGTGCTTCCGGACTGCGTATCTATCTGAAAAAGAAAACCAGTATGCTGGCGGGATTTTACTTTGGCCTCTGGGCAGAATATTTTCATGCCGCGGGAACCCGTGGAGGTGTTTACACCTGGGATATGGGATATATTTCACCTCAGGGAGAAATTGGATGCCGCTGGAGAATAAACCGATTTCTAATTGGCTTTGGAATTTCAGGTGGGGCCCTGTTTAATATTTTTGATAAACAGAGATATTGGAATGGCTATACAATGTATCATGAAACCAATTCTCTGCTCCCCATCTTTGGCCTTGATTTGGAATTAGGATTTACAATATGAATTTTAAAACGAAAATAAAACTTCAAAAAAGAACCCTTTGGATTTTAACGACAACTATTTTATTTGCCCATATTGTTTTTATGGCTGACTCTTGTGATTATGGCGAGATAAAGTATAAAAAAATATCTGACTCCGGTGATGTTAATATTGACTTTGGATTAAATAATTACTGGCTTGGATTTGATCCCCCTGTTAACTCGGTTATTATCAAGTCTTCTTTTGGAACCGTTTTTAAAGCCAGGTGTTCTGATAATAAAAACTGCATGATTGGAATAGAACAATATGTCGCTACCGATGAATATGATGATTACTATGAAACCGATATGACATGTGCCTCCGCAGTAAACAGCCCTGACAACTTTGATTATTGCGATATTCCGGAATTGGAAAATCCCCCCGAAGATCATTTCAAACAGGATAATGACATTTTTGAAGTAACAGCCACCCGTTCAGACAATACTGTTTCAACTTTTAAATATTTTAAATATTACGACTACTATGATGCAGACTGGGGATAGTGTACAAAGCCTAACAAATTCAGTACCAGTTGTAAAAAACAGCCAAATATCCATTTATTTAATAATATAAAGTGCACATTAGTAATAAGAGAGTACAATAACTCCTATGAACACAAGTAAGGTTTAAATACCAGCCATTAAACACATCTTCTAAATGGCTTCTGTTATTCCGGAACTTAACCACCATCGGCATTGAGTCAGAATCAGGCATTATTCTGTAGAAATTACAGAAAGTCCCAATATGGGATTGGATTTTTTTGTCAGGCACTCCACCGAAGAGAACAAGGGGTTTACATGATTAAAAGTACATTAGGCATGCAACATAGCAGAGGGATTGCTTTTCTTGGCAATTACCTCCCGAGAAAGTGTGGAATTGCCACTTTCACATATGATCTTGCTGAATCTTTGGCAATTCAGTTAAGAGATGAACAACGGGTCATTGTGGCTGCAATGAATGACAGACCCGAAGGTTATACATATCCTGAAAGAGTCAAATTTGAGCTGCGACAGGATTACCTTGTAGACTACACAAGAGCCGCTGACTTTTTAAATTTCAGCGATATTGATATTGTCAGTCTCCAGCATGAATATGGAATATTCGGTGGCGACCACGGTTCTAATGTTCTGACTTTTTTGCGAAGCTTAAATCGCCCGGTTGCTGTAACCTGTCATACAGTACTTGAAAACCCGATGCCTGTTGAGAGAGAAATTCTTCGTGAAATTGCAGATCATTCACAAAAGCTGGTGGTTATGAATCAGCGGGCGTTTGGCTTTCTTGAAAGCAGCTACAATATTTCCAGAGATAAAATAGCTTACATTCCCCATGGTACTCATTACGCTCCATTTATTGACCCCAGCTACTATAAAGATAAGTTTGGAGTTGAAGGGCGCAAGGTGCTTCTTACATTCGGACTTTTAAATCGCACAAAAGGAATCGAGCACATGATTGAGGCACTGCCTGCGATCATTAAAAAGCACCCCAGGACCACATATATTGTTTTAGGGGCAACCCACCCTGCTGTTGTTCGCATGGAAGGTGAAGCGTACCGGATAAAATTACAGCGCCGGGTTCGTGAACTTGGAATGGAAGAGAATGTAATTTTCTATCCACATTTTGTTGAGCTTAATGAACTCCTTGAGTATCTGGGGGCTTCAGATATTTTTGTGACTCCATATCTCAATCTTCAACAAATAACAAGCGGTGCACTCTCCTATGCAATGGGAACAGGTAAAGCTGTAGTCTCCACACCATACTGGCATGCCAAAGAGCTTTTAAGCGACGGGCGTGGAATAATTGTACCTCCGGGGGATCACAAGGCTCTATCAAGGGAAATAAATGGTCTCCTTGATGATGAAGTGAAATTGTCAGCCATGCGGAAACGGGCATACACTCACTGTCAGAGCACAGTATGGTCAAAAGTGGCACAGCAGTACATTGATCTGTTTAATGAAATACGCCAGAATGCGCCTGTTTCAGTTCCTGTCAGTGCATCCCCCCGTCTTCCAATTTCGGCAACAAATCTTCCAACTCTTAAACTGGATCACCTCCTTCGTCTTACAGATGATACCGGCCCTTCCAAACATGCAAAATATTCAATACCGGACTGGAACGCCGGCTATTCTCTTGACGATGCGGCGGCAACAATGGTTGCCAGCTGCAAATTCCACAATACCCATGGAGGCGAAGAGAGTATTAAACTTGCAGAGACCTGTATTATTCTGTTTCAGACTCTTATCTCTGATGGTGATTGTAACGGGGTGGCAGAACGACTAGACTACAGTCGCAAAAAACAGGGAACAGCAAGTGAAGATACCATTGGTATGGCAATCTGGGCTCTTGGTTACATGGTATTGCGTGGTCCGTCACATCTTGTTGGAGTTGCAAGTGATCTTTTTCATCAGATATTACCCGCTGGAAAAATGGTTTCCAGCAGAGCCGCCTGTTACGCTGTATTGGGAGCAGCCAACTATTTAAAAAGTTTTGTTGGAGCATCCGCCATAAGAAGATTCATGCAGCGACAGGCTGATGTGATGAGCAAAGGAAGCCTGAACTGGTACGATTCATGGGAGACCGCAGACTGGCCCCTTGCTGTTCAGGCTCACTTTGTTGCTGGAG
>JAFGVO010000389.1 GCA_016937935.1 Deltaproteobacteria bacterium
AAATTCAGATTCAACAGAGAACTCAATTATGGCATTATATAATTCTGCGGCTGTCTGAAACCTTTTTTCAGGATCAAACTCTAATGCTTTTAAAATTAAGTCATTAATTTTTACCGGTATGGGGTTTTTAGTTCCTTCCATCAGCTTTAGAGGAGGGATTATTTCTCCTTCTTTTATTAAATCCACTATTAGAGAAGATGGTTCTTTTTTTAGAGGATTTTTACCGGTGAGCATTTTATATAACACTGCGCCAGTGGAGAAAATATCGGTTCTTGAATCCTGTGAAAGACCAGTGGCCTGTTCTGGAGACATATATGAAAAATTGCCATTAATTGATTGGGTAATCTCTGCCATAAAAGCATTTTTTGCTTTTGCTATTCCGAAATCAGTAATTTTAACTTCTCCCTCTGTTGACAGGAGAATGTTCTGGGGACTGATATCTCTGTGAATAATATTTAGAGAATTATGATTTGAATCTACCTGTCTATGAGCGTAATCAAGACCTTTTGCAATTTCCGATGTGATAAAAAGTGCAATTTCAAGAGGTATAACGCTGTTTTGTCTGTCACAGTTTTCAATGATTTTTGAAAGATCAGGGCCGTTGATATATTCCATTGCTATGAAATAATATTCACCTGCTTTTCCTAAATCATAGATTTGAACAATGTTTGCATGGTTAAGTGAAACGGCAATTTTGGCTTCATTTACAAACATTTCAACAAATTTTTCATCACTTGAAAAAAATGGAAGAATACGTTTTATGACCAGAATCTTTTCAAAACCTTCTACACCATAGGACTTGGCTTTAAAAATTTCAGCCATTCCACCTTTGGCAATTTGATCAAGTAACTGGTATTTACCAAATATCACGTAACTGATTCCTTATTTAATTTTGATTGCTTAATAGTTAATTATAAACAACTTTTTCACGTATTAAGATATCCCCAAAAATCGTTTTATTCAATTAAAGAGTATAAAAAAAATGTGCGTAATTAACAAGCTCCTGCACCTGTACCTTCAAATTTGAATTTTATTTACAATGTTTTGTGCAAAATTATACAGAGATTTTCTTTGAAGCGGATTCGCAATGTTTTTAGGGTTTTCTCTTAGAAGCCATTTAACTCTCCAGTCATACCGGCTGTTTTTGGGTATTGTCATATATGAACCCTGCTGTTCAATTTCAAAGTAATGGCCGTTGCTGTATACTTCGATTTTTGCCTCAAGAGGAGCGGGTACATGAATTTGAGGTGTTTCATAAATTTTTAAAAACAGATGATTCTTAAAAAGATATCCTATCCAGTTGCTGTCTGACGTTGAGAATAATTTATTATTTTTAAACGGGGCGTCACTATGATCTATCCATATAGCATTATTAGATACTTTATATGGAAGGTTTGGGAATTCAGTGTTAAAAGGTGCGTCAATACCTTTTGGAAAAAACGTTAATCCCTCGGGTTTTACTCTTGAGATCTCCCACGGTGCAAACTTTACATCTCTGTTTAAAAGATTAAGTATTGAGTATTTAATATCAATAGCACTGTTAACCGTATCAATTGAGAACTCTTTTTTTATTTGGACATTTAAAACATTTAATTCGGGGCTGCCAGTTAAAATCAGTCTGTTTGATTTTTTATCAAACGAAGCTTCAAATGAGTTTGTATCAATTTGGGGCGGGGGAGGGTAACCCCAGTCGTTCTGAGGACTTGTCCAGAATGTTGAACCGAAAATCGGGCTCTCTTTACTGGTTATGATTGTGTTGACCCCATTTAATGAAAAGTCGGTAATTCTTCCTCCATCTGATGAAGTGCAAGAAAAGTTCCACATATCTCTTCCGTTATTAAATTGAAAATCCCAGCGACCTTTGTTGTGCTTAACAGCTGATTCTGATGCTATATAATCACTTGATTCCGGAAGATTTTTTAATGACAAAGATTCCATTTTTTAAATTTCCCACTCCTTTAAAATCAGAGGGAGCTCT
Organism: Deltaproteobacteria bacterium; assembly: GCA_016937935.1. GTDB lineage: Bacteria > Myxococcota_A > Polyangia > JAAYKL01 > JAAYKL01 > JAFGVO01. The sequence goes on from JAFGVO010000389.1 coordinate 1,979, forward strand.
TTAATTATATCTGATGCTGTTAAACCTGCAAACCCTGTTTTTTCAACAGCCTGATCTCCAGCTTTACCGTGAATAAATGTTCCTAAAATGGCAGCCTCAAGAGGCTGAATCTTTTGTGCAAGAAAGCCGCCGATGATACCTGTAAGAGTGTCTCCTGTACCAGCTGTTGCCATTCCGCAGTTTCCTGTGGGGTTTACAAAAACATCTCCGTCAGGAGTTGCAATAATTGTATTTGAACCTTTCAAAACAACAATTGATTTGTGCCATGAGGCTGCTTTTTTAGCAGAGCCTATTCTATCAGCCTGAACTTGAGCTGTTGAAATGTTTAATAATCTTGCCATTTCTCCCGGGTGAGGTGTGAAAATCATTGGAGTTGTTATCCTGCCCGCAGCAGAAGGATCCTGTGCAAGAATATTTAATCCGTCAGCATCAACAACTGCAGGAACATTTATTGACTGAAGAATTTTCATGGCAAGCATGCTTATGCCGGGTGCGGTTGTAAGTCCTGGTCCAAGAGCTACAGCAGTTTTATCTTCAAAGAGTGAGGGAATTTTTTTAATAATTTTATCCGTTATCGGGGCATCTGCTTTTTCAATCATGTTGGTAACCATAACTTCGATTGAACGTGCCTCAATGGATTCCTGTGCGGCTGCGGTTGTTGCAATTGTTACAAGGCCTGTACCCGAACGCAGGGCTGCCTTGGAAGTCAGGATTGCCGCACCGGATTTTCCGTATGAGCCGGCAACAACTGCAAGGTGTCCCATTATGCCCTTATGGGCCATGGGTGAACTTTTGGGCAGCAGCTTTTTTACAGATTGTTCATCAAGAATAACCCCTTCATATCCCGCATCAACTGATGCGGATGCTGGAACACCGATTGGCAGTATAAAAACTTTACCTGTTTTAAAGGCATTTTGCGAGGTGAGCATTCCCTTTTTTATATGTCCAAAAGTTATTGTATAATCGGCTGTTACACCATTACCCCAATCAATACCCGTGTCAGCATCAAGTCCGGACGGTATGTCAATTGATACAATTTTAGAGGATGATTCATTTATAAGCTTTAAAACATGTAGAAGATGGCCCTCAATTGTCCTTTCAACTCCTGTGCCTAAAAGGGCATCAATAACTATTGAATATTCTTTAAGCCCGGAATCGGTATTTTCTGTTTTTGCCTCAGTATCAATATAGGTAATGGGGACTTTCATATCTTTTAAAACTATAAAGTTTTTTAATGCATCACCTTTTAAGGAAGATTCGGCAACTGCCATAAACAGCATAACAGGGATACCGGCATTAATAAGGTGTCTTGTAATTACAAAGCCATCTCCACCGTTATTTCCCGGGCCTGCAATTACCGCTGCTTTTTTGTTTTTGTCTGTTACACCGTTAAAAAGTTTAATGATTATTTCAGATGCGCCTCTGCCTGCATTTTCCATGAGGACCAGACTGTCAATGTGATATTTCTCACTGGCAATTTTATCATAGGTGCGAATCTGTTCACGACTCATAAAAAGTCGGTCATTCCATTTGGAAGAATTGTCAATTTTGTAACTGTTCATTTTATTTACCCTTCGAGGACAATTACTGCAACAGCCTGGCCCCCTGCATGGGAAATACTCAAATGAATATTTTTAA
>JAFGVO010000390.1 GCA_016937935.1 Deltaproteobacteria bacterium
TGAAGAATTTATAGAGGTGAAAAATATGCTGGCAGAAACAATGAGCACCTGGTTTAAAGAGGCCGAAGACAAGGGCAGAGAAGAAGGTAGAGAAGAAGGTAGAGAAGAAGGAATGCTTCAAACTGCAGGTGCTATGAAAAAAAATGGAATTTCAATTGAAACAATTATTGACTGCACTGGCCTTACAAAAAATCAAATTGAAAAATTATAATATTATTCTTTCCCATAAAACAATCCTTTACTCCTAAACAGGAGTTATAAAAAAAGCCCCCGGCGGCAATTTCTTGGCACCAACACATCAACAAGCGTATCATATTTTAATCATTAACAAATTAAACCATCGCACAAATTATTAAGCCTTTATTCTACGGGAAGTTCTTCTTTTTCCCAGCGGCTCATTCCTCCTGAAAGGTTGTAGACTTCTTCGTAGCCTCTTCCGTGGAGAAACATTACACCGTAGGCTGATTGCACGCTTCCATTGCATACGCAGACTGTGGTTAGGGTTTTATCGAGTTTTGGAGCAATGTCAGGCAGATTTTTCAACTGGATATTTATTGCACCTTTTATGTGAGCTTTTTTAAAAGCCTCTTCACCGCGCAAATCAATTATATTTAACTTTTCATCTGAATATAACTGTTCCACAAGCCACGCGGGCGGTTTCATTGCAAATGAGTTGTCAAGGCTCTCTAAGAACTGAGCGTTTTTATCTTTGTGTGCTGACAAAAACTTTGCGGGGCTGTGAGCAAAAACTCTATCTTTTACAAGAAGAACAGAGTGGGGAATTTCAAGATGCTGATGAAATATCACATCATGCCCCATACAGAGTCCCATTTCAAGAACAAGGTCAGGCTTGAGTTTATTAAGTACCAGCGCCTGTCCCACAGGATTACAGGAGACTGTTTCGGTTTTTTTTGAAACATCTAAATGACGCTCTTTTACAGCCCCGCTTGTACAGCTTACAGGCAGTGGAATAAGCCCGGCATTCTGAAGTTTGTCGCATACTTCCATTGCCATATCTTTTAGCCCAAAACAGTAGGCGATACCGATTCTTGAATATTTTTCAGCTTTGCAAAACTCAATAACTTCTTCCACCCTGGAAAGAGACCCGGCTCTGCCATTATCTATGAGACCTGATGCAGATTTAGTTTTAAGCAGTACCATCTTATCTGAATAAGCTACAAGGGAACTCTCTTTTATTCCATAACAGTCAATCCCCTTGTCCCGACACTTTAGACTTTTGCAAGTGAGGCAGGGTGTAGTATTTTTCTTTAAATTTTTAACAAGATCGTTTTTAAGAGCGCGTTCCATTTATTATTTTTACTCCATTTGATAAATATCAACGAGAATTAACCCTCATAAAATTATGAAGGTGAGCCAAACATAATACCTTTTTTCTGAATGTCTACAGGTCTATATCTGAAAACTGTTTTCTTACAATTAAAGAACCGCTTCTTACGGAACGAAAATAGTACCGGGCCTTTAAAATATCAGATGCCTCAGGGCTAAGATTTCCAGCACCTTTACCTCTTAACACAGACATTGTAATTGCAGCTGCAACAGAAACATTAAAACTCTCCACAAATCCGAACATTGGAATTTTAAAAACAGCATCGCAGAGCTGAAGCATCTCGTCTGATATACCTTCTGACTCATTTCCAAAAACAAGCACAACGGGACTTTCTGTTTTAATAGTTGCCACATCTACAGCCCCTTCCATGGCAGCTGCATAGATTTTAATACCCTTTTTGTGCATGGCATCAACAAACTCTTTTGTGGTGGAGTAAACGTTTATATCCAGCCACTTGTGAGCACCTTGAGTAACAGCAGCAGACGACTTGAATTTTGATCCAGTCTCAATAATATGAACATTTAATACACCAAAAGCATCGCAGGTTCGTAAAACTGCAGCAACATTATGGGGATCATTAACCCCTTCTACAGCAATATGAAGCAAATCAGTCCTGTGAGAAACAACCCTGTCAATTATATCTTTACGACTCTCGGATAAAAGAGGCAGAAGAGCCTCAATAACTTTTTGGGGATATTTTTGTGCAAGCCGATCCTCATCTTCAGGATGCCCGGCACGGGTAATAACTTCTGTTGTTAATTTTTTTTTATTATGTCCTCTAATCATAACGACCTGCACAATACACAGACAGATTAAAAAATCCATAATATTTAACATTAGAAATATGTTTTTATTCTTAAAAAGCCTGTCAACGGATCATGAACATCCTCATCTTTTACTTTTCAGAGGCGGTTAAAAGAGTATATCTACAACAAAAATGTTAATATTTATTTATTTAAAAATCTTGCAATTACTGTGGCAATATCTTCCTGATATTTTCTGGCTCCAGATACATAGCCCGACGCCTTGTTTACCAATATTGAGAATGCAATGGGATGCTCTCCCTTACTGTCAAATACATATCCGGAAAGTGCTGACACATCATCGAGTGTACCTGTTTTTGCCCTTACACGTCGCTTAGACTCAGGTCCTTTAAACCTTGAGGCTATTGTCCCGTCAACGCCTCCTGTTGCGAGCTGGCTTAAAAATTCCGGCCTGACCCCGGGATCCAGATAAGCGGATCTTAAAATTGTACAAAACTGAAGAGGGGTAAACATGTTGGCATCAAAGAGTCCCGACCCGTTTTTATATGTGTAGCTGTCTGCTTTAATACCCCAGGTTGCGAGCAGTTTCTTAACCTCCCCAGTTGCATCATCCCATGTTGCAGGAGACGAGAGATTGGCGGCTCCAATATTTTTTAAAACCATTTCAGTAACAAAATTATTACTCATCTTGCCTGTTTCCCACAAAATCGAGGATAAGGGCAAAGAGATATTGGTTGCAAGAAGAGGAGTTCCGGATGGAATCTTTCCTGTTGTAACATCACCGCCAACAGATATTCCTGAATCTGTTAAAATGCCTTTTAGTGCATACCCTGTAAAAAGAGACGGGTTGTCAATTCTTCTGTAATATTTTGCAGAACCCGAACCTATTGGAATCTGTCCCCACACCCTCACCTTTGTACGGTCTTCAAATGGAAGAGATGAAATACCGGGAGTATATGCACCAGAAGCACTTGTGAGAGTATCATTTACAAGCACTGCATATTCAGGAGGATTAAAGGTAACTTTAGCCTTTGACATTGCAGCAGGACCGGGCTCAATCTGAATTGTAAGTGAATTATAATTTAAAGAGACAGCCCCCACAGGTGTCCTGAATTTGTTATCCTCCCCGGGCTGCTGATCAAAAGCAAAAGGAAGATTTTCGCCATCAAAATAGGTATCGTCAACTATTATCCCGTCTCTGATGCGCCTTATGCCCTTTGCGTGAAGCTCTTTAATCATCTCCCACAAATCTTCGGACATTAATGACGGATCACCATTACCTTTAATATAAAGTGAACCATTAATTGTACGCCCGTCTTTTTTACCGTAAATTGAGGTGGTAAAACGATATTCAGGCCCAAGAATGGCAAGGGCGGCTGCAGCGGTAACGATCTTTGTGTTTGACGCGGGATTAAAAAGCTTCTCTCCGTTTTTTGAATAAATAACCTCTCCGGAATTGATATCCATAACAGCAACACCTGCAATAGAATTACCGGGAGCTTTTGATGAAATTGCATCGAGACTTTTTTTCAGAGATTCAAAACCATTTGCCCCGTCAGCCTGAACCGAAAGAGAAATTATTGTTGAAATTAAAAAAAGAATTATTGAATGAGCTGATATTTGTTTAATTTTTTTCACGTTATGCCTTTTAATTATGAGTCTTTTCGTACCATACTCCCGCCCCTTGCACCAGTCTTAAAGAGTTTGACGCTCTGTATGGTTTATGCATGTCAGCATGGGGTAGTTTTTTTCCGCTGTTTTTTATGGAAACAGGATCCCCTGTTCCTTTATGAACAAACTGAGTAGTGGGGGGATATCTATCAAACGACTGAAACCTGTATGCAACCTTATTTCGCTCAATTACCCTGAGCCGCTGAACTTTGTATCCAGGAACCCCTCTCTGGGTTATTAACTCTGTCCCCTTTGCAACCAAAGGGTCATCGACGGTTTTTACAGGATATTGAATTTCATCAATTGTTTTTCTCAAAAGAGAAACCGTAAAGGGACGCTCTTTGGCTCTGATTTCAACCCTGGCAATACCATCAATAACAGAAAAATGTATCACTACAGGATAGTTTAAAGGATTTCTAAGTTTAAGATCTTTATTTGGATAACTCACTGTGGCATCAAGACCCAGCTTTATATATGAGCTTGGACGTGAGTGAGGCACCCTGTCCTCAATTACAAGGCCCGCAAAAAATGCAGCAGCATACAAAGTTGAAGCAACCTGACATGTTCCGCCACCCATTCCTTCTACAACTTTTCCTCCGGCAATTACAGGAGCGTATCTAAAACCTCTTGCCTGGGATCTGTCTCCCACAACTCTGTTAAAGGAAAAAAGTTCCCCAGGCAGAATAACGTGTCCGTCAAGCATTGAAGCTCCGAGCTTCACGTTGTGGGTTCTGTCCCTGTCCTTACTCATCCTTGAATATGGAGTTTCAAAAAAACCTGCTACAGTATCCACATCAATATTATTTAATGAAGATGCCACAATTTCCGGCTTTACTGAATTAACGACAAGAGCAACATTTGTATCACCATTTTTTGCAGCCTTTTCCATAGAAATAATTGTTCCATACACATCAAGTGATCTGCCAAAAATTTCGGGTTTTACAGCGCTGTTATTAAAATCAAATCTGGCATCAGAGGGTTCGAGATCAAGTTTTTCTTTAATGGCAACAAGGGCCTCAACGGCCATATCAGAATCAAACGACAATGGAATTGTAAATTTTATTTTACTTAAATCTTTTCCTTTTAAGATGGCAAAGTTCTCTGCAGGGGAATTTTCCATTCCCAAATCCATAATAATCCGTTTGAGGGATGACAGCTTTGCAACTGCTCCCATTTTTTCAAATGTGGTTTTATAATTAATACCGCTATTTTTAAAAGTAATACTCTTTTGAAGTTTTAATCTTGCCAGTCTGTTCAGCTCCGCAACACCTTCTTCCCCGACAGAAATTTTATGGTTATCAACATAGATGTGTGAAACAGTTTTTAACGTTAATGAATTCCACGGTTTATAAATAATAACGGCAGATATAACCCCAAATAAGGCAAGAATAAAAACAAGAAGAATATCTCTCATAAGAGGTCTTCCAGCAAAAAAATCCTCTGACTTTTTTATAATCATAGTGATATTGCTAAAAATATTTTTTAAATAACTCATCTTATTTTATCAAATGCCATAAAAGCAGTTGAGTAATCAACTATGTTGGTTTAATTTTATTGTCAAACAACATTTTGCAGAGAATTTTTGCTCCCTGCAAAGGAGAAATAATGACAGAAAACAATCTTTCAGAAAAAGAGCTGTTAGAAGCAGCACAAAAGCCATCAAAAGAGGCATTACGGCTTCATCCAATATATAAAGGAAAAATTGAGGTTGTTCCAAAGTGTCGAATCAGAGATATGAATGACTTTGCAATATGGTACACTCCCGGAGTTGCGGCCCCATGCAGAGAGATTTATGAAAATCCTGAAAAAGTTTACGAATACACCTCAAAAGGAAATACAATAGCCATAGTTTCTGACGGTTCAAGAGTTTTAGGTCTTGGAGACATTGGTCCCATGGCCGGACTTCCTGTTATGGAGGGCAAGGCGATACTTTTTAAATACCTTGGAGGTGTTGATGCAATTCCCATTTGCATAAATGCCGAGAGCTCAGACGATATTATCAAATTTGTAAATATGATTGAGCCCACATACGGGGGAATTAATCTTGAAGACATTAAAAGCCCCAGATGCTTTAAAGTTCTCGATACCCTTAGACAAAAGTCAAATATTCCCGTGTGGCACGATGATCAGCAGGGAACAGCGGCAGTAACACTTGCGGGACTTATCAATGCTGTAAAAATTGTAAACAAACCCCTTGATAAAATAAAAATCGGAATGCTGGGGGCCGGCGCTGCAAATCAGCGAATAGCAATTATGCTCGCAAAGGCCGGTGTTAATCCCGAACTCACATATATGTGTGATTTAGATGGGCTTATTTATAAAGGACGTGAAGATCTTGCAGGGGACCCCTACAGAACTCATCTTGCAGAAATTACAAATGCCGAGATGCGAAAGGGAGGGCCTGAAGTTGCATTTGAGGGTGTAGATGTAATGATTGCCCTTTCAGCTCCTGGACCAGAGACTGTTAAACCCGAGTGGATAAAATCCATGGCTAAAGATCCCATAGTTTTTGTTTGTGCAAACCCCGTTCCTGAAATATGGCCCTGGGAGGCAAAAAAAGCGGGGGCGAGAATTGTGGCAACAGGCAGAAGCGATTTTCCAAATCAGGTTAACAACTCCCTTGGATTTCCGGGAATTTTCAGAGGAACACTTGATGTAAAAGCCACCACAATTACCGATGAAATGTGCATTGCCGCAGCAAGAGAACTTGCAAAAGTGGCTGAAGACAAAGGAATTAGAGAAGATTATTTAATTCCCACAATGGACGAGTGGAATGTATTCCCGCGAGAAGCGGTAGCAGTTGGACAAATGGCCATCAAACAGGGAATTGCACAGCACAAACTAACCTCGGAACAAGCCTTTGAAACCGCACAAACAGTAATAAAACGCGCAAGATCCGAAATGGAAATGCGTCAAAAAGAAGGCTTCGTAAAAGTCGACGTGTAACCCCTTAAACTTAATATATCCTAATATTTTTCATAAATAATAAAAACACTAAAATAACGAAACAAGATTTAACTAAATAATTAAACAATTATTTGTAAACCCAGCTAAAATATAATAGAAGAAACACATGTAAAAAAACAATTGGTTAAATGTCAGTAATTTTAAGATTAAAACCATCTGAAATTTAACCAAAAATCTGCTTATATATTCCCATTTAAAACTCAGTTTTATCTGTGATAATAAGCACCATGAAAGGTAAATTATGCTTAAGAAAAGAATTTTTAGTTATGTGGTTGTTATGATTGTTATGCTTACAAGTTTTGCAGCAAATGCACAAATTGAGGCTGAAGCAGCACCGGTTGACGCAGGTGGAAGCAAAATTGCTCTTGGTGGATATATGGCACTTGGCCTTGCAACAGGAACAGGTACAGACAGTGATCAAGTTGATGGAAGATTTGCCGGTGGTGGCGCAGCTTATGTGGATATTTACTTTTCAAGATTAATTGCACTGGATGTTGGTCTGGGGTTACTTGGTCGAGGAATAAAAATATCAGAAGATGACGACTATATTAAAACTTATCTTTTAAATATGGAAATTCCAGTTGGTGTAAAATTCAACATTTCAGGGTTACAGATTGGTGCAGGCATTTCTGCATTTATTGCTTTAAAGGGTAAAACCAAATCAGATTTTATGGGAGTAGAAGCTACTGCTGACTGGGATGATAATTCATGGGACGTCAATAGGCGATTTAATCTGGCCACCAAACTCTTTGTGGGCTATGCAATTCCAGTTGGGCCTATTGCAATTGTTCCAGGGCTTGAATGGACATTTGATTTATTAAATAACCTCAAAGGTGACAACATTGGAGATAATAAATGGCGCTACACCAACATCATGTTTAGAGTTGGCGTAGAATTCGGCCTCTAATCTAAAATTCCCCACACACTTTTATTAATCTAATCAAAATTTTAATTACTCTAAATGATAGTCGACCAGTTCGCTCTTGTAGGCTGTTCCTGTGTAGCCTTTTACTCTTCCCACATTTGGACAGAATATCAGATGATTATCTGTGGGCTCATAAACTTTGTCCCAGCAGTTGTTGAAAGTTCCCGCCGGTACTGTAATTGTATCAACAGCATCCCATCTGAAATTTCCTTCCTTAGGAGAAGGCCACTCATAATCCTGTTCGATAGGAGTATCTATATAATAGTAACCTTCATTTGCATAATATGTTTTATTTCCTTCAAACTGTAATAATATTGTAGACTGGATACCTTGTACTATGCAGGGATTAAGATAAGAATATGTTTCAATATTATCAACAAGCTTCATACTCAAAATCTCAGCTTTCCAATCTCCGGGCTCACATGAACCACCGGCAGCATCAATATTCTCGTATTTAAAAAGCCACCAGTTACCAACTTTATGGGGAAAAATTTCAAACGATTCACCTGAATCGGTCTGATCATCAGTATCTTCTGAATCATCAATAATATTGGAATCAGAATCATAAAAAATAACATTAGTATCCGTATATCCAGATTCGGTATCACCAGATTCACTGTCAGCAGTTGAACTTCCTGAAGATTTATCTTCACATGCATTTAAAAATAGTAGAGACAAAATAATTAGAACAATTTTAAAAAATCTCAAATTTAACATATCTACCTCCTGATATTAATACTTATTGTTTTGTTTATATTTTATTGTTACTGTAATTGCAACTATTTTAAGAGATTCTGGTTTCTCAGAAAATAGTTACCCGAAAAATTAAGGAGGACTCTTATGAAAAAATTACTGTTTATAATAGTAATGCTATGCTTAACTATAATTACAACTGCATGCGATCAGCAATCAACCGGCTCAGATGAACTCAGACCTGATAACACAATTCCTGATAGTGACAGCAACAGTGATTCTGACTCGGATTCTGATACTGATTCAGACACGGACTCTGATTCTGACTCGGACACTGATACCGACTCAGACACTGATTCTGACTCGGACACTGATACCGACTCGGATTCTGACACAGGGTTTAATGTTGACACAGACAATATGTCCCCTGCCCAGCTTCCCCCCGGAGGGTTATCACTCTCAGATACCCCTGTTTTTGTATCAATAGGATTTGACGATAATTCATATTCGGGTCTCGAAGGCTCTCTTGGTGAAGGTGGAATAACCTGGGCGACGGATTTTTTCAGACCTCTTAAAAATAGCGACGGTACAGATGCAAGGGTCTCATTTTTTATGTCGGCAATCTATATTGGAAGCTGGATGAGTGAATCCCCTGCCCTTGTAAAAACTGCATGGCACACAGTATGGGCTGATGGTCATGAAGTTGGAGACCACACCTATGCCCACTCCCATGGAGACGCTTTTACTATTGAGCAGTGGACAGATGAAATATCGAGCTGTATGGACTGGCTTTCAAAACCATACAATCCTTCTGCAGCAGCCTATGACGACAACAAAGATGAAGGTGCCGGAATCCCGGCAGATGAAATTTACGGCTTCAGAACTCCATTTCTTGAATACAACGATAATACAATGACAGCTCTTCAGAATCTCGGTTTTACATATGACTGCAGCATTGAAGAGGGGTGGGAGGATGAACAGAATGGAACAGATTACTACTGGCCCTACACACTCAATAACGGAAGCCCCGGCAATCCGGATATTGGCAGTCATAACGGATTATGGGAGATGCCGGTCTATGCACTGATTGTTCCCCCTGATGACAAATGTGCACAGTATGGTATTCCCGCTGGATTAAGAGATAAACTCCACGCACTTTTAGACTGGTTTGATCCAGTATCTGGTAAAATGGTGGGATTTGACTACAACTGGTGGGTTCAGTTTAAAATGACAAAAGCTGAAGTTGTGGCTATGCTTAAATACAATCTTGATATGAGAATTGCCGGCAACAGAGCACCCATGCTATTTGGAGCACATACAGACTATTACAATACAAAGTACACCGCTCCAGAAAATGCAACCACTACAGAAAGACAAGAAGCGCTGGAGGAATTTATTAAATACGCTCTAAGTAAAAAAGAGGTTAGAGTCAAACCATACAAAGAAATTCTTGACTGGGTTAAAAACCCCACCCCTATTCAATAATTTGTAAAAATTTTATTTAACCGGCCAGATATTATCAGCGGTAAAATCTACCCAGATCAGATGATCTGTATTTGGAATGTTGTCAAGAAATGCCTGACCTATCTCTTTGGGAGGATCTGACATTGAACTCCACCAGCTTTTGTCAGCTTCATACCCATATTGGAAACCAACTTTAGCAGGACTGAATGTTGTCCCCCATGTTTTAAACTCTTTTAACATATCATTTAAAGAACCAAAGTCCTGGCTGTCATCTAAAAACATAATTCCATCCCTCTGTGTTGGAGGCATTTTGTCAGTAAGCCAGTGTTTTAAAAAGATTTTATAATTTGAGTTATATTTTCGTACAGCACTTACCCATTTAACAGCATCACTGTCAGTTACAGGAACACCGGTACTGTTTGATGCAGTTTTATACCACTCAACATCCACACCAAAACCGATAATGTTTTTGTGATGGCCGTACTGAGCAAAAACAATCTCCATTAAATCGAGAATATCAGCCTCTGCTGACTCAACCTGAAGCCACACTTTTACACCGGAATTCTCAAAAAGTGCAAGAGCGCTCTCATGGGAATCATTTTTTGCAAACCGCACATTTTTATATGTTGTCCCCTGGTTTGGATTAGGAAAACCCAGACTGCAGTTAGATCCTTCTATTGTGCCCACAATGCGCACAACTGCAGGAACCCCGTCAGTAAATTTTGAGGCCATATCAATAGCTGAACTGTTCCAGTAGGAATCATCAGCACCTGAGGGCTCTCCATAAACAGAATATCGAAGCCCGGCATAAACAGGATTAAGGGGAATATCAGTGTCGCTATCAGTATCAGTATCCGTATCTGTGTCACTATCAGTATCTGTATCTGTGTCGCTATCGGTATCTGTGTCGATATCGGTATCTGTGTCGCTATCGGTATCTGTGTCGCTGTCTGTATCAGATGAATCAGTATCACCATTGGTAGACGCCGAATCCTGACAGGACATTACAAACATCATTGAAGTTGAAAAAACAAACAGGAACCGCCATACTAAACTAAACATTTTCATAATTATCTCCTTTTTTTAACTAAAAAAATTTCCTGTAATCAAGTTGCTATAAAAGACTTTTTTGGGTCAACTTTTTTTGACTTATCCAACAACATCCTAAAATATTAACATTATAAAAAGATGAATAATAACAAAACAGTAATTTGTGTTGATAATTAAGAGAAATATTACTAAATATCTCTGTATGAATAATCAAAAAGTTACAGATACAAACAAAGATATAAAAATTTGCCATATTTCAGATTTCCACCTCCCCATCGAAGAGAGTTTTCCCCCTTACAAACTTTTATCCAAAAGAATAATGGGCTACGCAAATCTAAAACTTCTAAGATCGAAAAATCATCAAAAAGAGCCATTTTTAAGACTGCTGGAAAAAATAACTGAAGAAAAACCTGACATGCTTATTGCAACAGGAGATCTTGTAAATCTGGCACTGGAAACCGAATATAAGAATATTGCAGATATATTTAACAGCTTCGGGTACACAAAAGACAATCTGATGCTGGTCCCAGGAAATCATGACAGGTACACCCCCGGGGCCCAGCGGAAAAATTATTTTGAAAAATCATTTGCAAAATGGCTTGACTGCAACGGAACTCCCCCATGTTTTCCCATATTCAAAGATTTAGGCAATATTGCAATTATTGGAATTGATACTGCTGTCTGGAGAGGTCCGGTCTCTGCTGCTGGAAAAATAAATAAAGTTCAGCTTAAAGAGATAGAAAATATTATCGTCGAAAAGTGCAAAGGTAAAAAAATTGTAGCAGCAATGCACCATCCTCCATACAAGCTGCTTGATTCTCATCTTAAACAGTATTTAAGCGGACTTTATGGATACAAAAGAGTTCTTGAACTTTTAAAAAACAGAAATGCCCTTGTTCTTCATGGGCACATTCACGTCAGAACTGACCTGCTAATAAATGATACCCATATTGTAGGAGTACCTTCTGCATCAAATAATCACGGTTCACACCATAAAAAAATGTCGTTTCATACTTTCAATTTTGATAAAAATGGTGATTATAAAGTTTATTCAACTGCATATCATGCAAAAGAAGATCAATTTAAAACTGATGAATTATTAAACGGATTGGAAATGTTAAAATGAAAATACAATTAAGAAGTGATCACGCTACAAAAGGAAGAAAAATGACAGGGGCAAGAAGCCTCTGGAGGCGCAACGGTCTTAAGGATGAGCAGATTGGCAAACCGATTATTGCAATCGTAAATTCATTTAGTCAGTTTGTCCCTGGTCACGTACATCTCCATGAAATCGGGCAGGAAGTAAAAAAAGAGATTGAAGCCCTTGGATGCTTTGCTGCGGAGTTTAACACCATGGCCATTTGTGACGGTATCGCCATGGGACATGACGGAATGCTCTATTCACTTCCATCAAGGGAGGTTATTGCTGATACTGTTGAGTATGTCTGCAATGCCCATCAGGTAGATGCAATGGTATGTATACCTAACTGTGACAAGATAACCCCAGGCATGCTGATGGCCACTATGCGCCTTAACATTCCCACAATATTTGTTTCCGGAGGACCAATGGAAGCAGGTGTTGTTGATGGAAAAAAATGCGACCTTGTTGACGCAATTGTTAAAGGTGCTGACACCAAAATTTCAGACAGCCTTCTTAAAAGCTACGAAACAAATGCATGCCCCACCTGCGGTTCATGCTCTGGCATGTTTACTGCAAATTCAATGAACTGCCTCACTGAGGCTCTTGGTCTTGCACTTCCTGGCAACGGTACAATTGTTGCCACTCACAGCCAGAGAAAAAACCTCTTTAAAACAGCTGCAAAACGAATTGTTGAAATGGCCGCTGATTATTACGAAAACGGCAATTCAGATGTTTTACCTAAATCAATTGTAACAAAAACAGCTTTTAACAACGCCATGGCTCTTGATATTGCAATGGGAGGATCCACCAACACTGTTCTTCACATCCTTGCTGTTGCAAAAGAGGCCGAAGTGGATTTTACAATGAAAGATATTGATGCTCTTTCCCGTAAAATTCCAAATCTGTGCAAAGTTGCACCCAGCTCCAGCTATCATATTGAAGATGTAAATCGTGCAGGGGGCATAATGGGAATTTTAGGTGAGCTTGACAGATTAAATCTTATTGATACTGAAGCTAAACGCATAGATGGAATTCTTAAAGATATTCTGAATAAATATGATATCATGCGATCAACAGTTTCGGACAGTGCAATTGAAATCTTCAAGGCTGCCCCCGGTGGAATTCAGACAATTATTCTAGGTTCCCAAAGTACATCATACAAAGAACTTGATAAAGACAGGACGAGCGGCTGCATCAGAGATGGGAAAACGCCCTACAGCAAAGAAGGCGGACTGGCTGTTCTTTACGGAAATATTGCAAAAGACGGCTGCATTGTCAAAACAGCAGGGGTTGATCCTTCTATTTATAAATTTGAAGGTACCGCAAAAGTGTTTAATTCTCAGGATTCCGCATGTGACGGCATTCTTGATAAAACCGTAAAAGCGGGAGATGTTGTTGTAATAAAATACGAAGGACCTAAAGGAGGGCCCGGAATGCAGGAAATGCTCTATCCGACGTCCTACATAAAGACAGAGGGAATTGATAAGGAGTGCGCTCTTATTACAGATGGAAGATTCTCAGGAGGCACAGCCGGACTCTCAATTGGTCATATTTCACCTGAAGCTGCAGCTGGAGGACTAATTGCACTAGTTGAAAATAACGATGTTATTAAAATTGACATTGTAAACAGGTCTATTCACCTGGATATTTCTGAAGATGAAATTGAAAAACGTCAAAAAGCTGAAGAAGCAAAAGGAAAAGATGCTTATAAACCGGGCAAAAGAGATAGAATTGTAAGTAAAGCTCTTAACGCCTACGCATTTTTTGCAGAATCTGCTGACAAAGGAGCTGTAAGAGTGGTTCCTGAGATAAAATACATAAAGTAGTCGCTATAACTTAAAATATATCAAGTTATACTTGACAAGTATATTTGCACAATTGTAGAAAGCCAACCATGATTATTTTATTAACAACATTACACATAATCTTCTGTATATTTCTAATTCTTGTAATTCTCCTTCAAACCGGCAAAGGCGGCGGAATGGGAACTGCATTTGGAGGCAGCGGTTCTGCGGTTTTCGGACCAAGGGGCGCAGGCTCTTTTATTGGAAAACTAACAGGAATAGTTGCATTTTTATTTATGTTTTCATCTATGACTCTTGCATGGACATCTTCATCCAAGTCTTCAGGACTGGCTAAAAAAGCAAGTCTTATGGATGTTGACAACCACGGTGAAAAAGTTGATCTTCTAAAAGAGATTGATAAAAATATGGATGAGGGAAAAAATGCTGAAGAAGGTGAAGAACTTCCTCAATCAGCACCTGTTGCGGACAGTGAGACAGCCGGAACAGACTCAGCCACTGATAGTACTACAGATGCTATAGCTGACACCACAACTGACAATAACGTTGAAGAAGCTAAAGCCGCCCCTGTTGAAGAGGCTAAAGCTGCTCAGCCTAAACCTGTTGCAGCTCCAAAGCCTGTTGTTGTTAAGCCGGCACCAGCTGCCCCGGCAGCACCTGTCGCTGAAGAGACAGCACCGGCAGCAACTCCTGCAGCTGCACCAGCTCCTGCTGCACCGGCACCTGTTGCGCCTGCTGCTCAACCTGAAGCAGTAAACTAATTCACATAAAAAGTCTTCCTCATAAATAATTGGTACAATGGGTTGAGTAAAAAGTTGAATAACTCTATCAATGCTTTACAATCACACTGTGATGACAGATATCCCCTCAACATTAAAAAATAATGTACTTTCAATAAGTAATTTATCAATTTCAATAAAACAGCAGGGGATAGAAAAAGAGATAATTAAAAACATTTCTATTGATGTTCCTAAAGGTGAAACTGTGGCACTTTTAGGAGAAACCGGGAGTGGAAAATCTCTGGTTGTTTATTCTGTGCTTGATCTGCTTCCCAAAGTTGCGAAAATCTCAGGGGGCACCATAAACTTTAACAGTTCAAATCTTTTAACAATGCCTAAAAAGATGCTTCGAAGTATTAAAGGGCAGGATATTGGAATAATTTTTCAGGAGCCGGTTAAAGCGCTTAATCCATTAATGCAGATTGGAAAACAGATTGGTGAAACAATTGCAGTTCATAAAAAACTTGGAAGAAAAAATGTTAAAGAACAGGTTCTGTCTCTAATGGAACTGGTGGGAATTCCTGACCCTGCCAGGCGTTATGTTCAATACCCTTTTCAGCTCTCTGCAGGTGTAAATCAAAGAGTTGTTACAGCCATGGCTCTTGCATGCAGACCGCAACTTTTATTGGCAGATGAACCAACCTCAGCCCTTGATACTACTGTCCAGGCACAGATACTGGATCTATTATCAAGACTGATTAAAGATCTTTCAATGTCTGTACTTTTAATAAGCCATGATATTAAAGTAGTGGCCTCAATAGCAGACAAGATTGCAGTATTAAAAGAAGGGTTCATTATTGAAAGAGGAACGACGAAAGAAGTTCTCGACTCACCATTTCACCCTTATACGAGGAATCTCATTTCGGGAATGCCTGAAATATCAAGAATCGCCATCGAGAAAACCCCTTCAGATAAAGGGTGCCCTTATGCAACTCTTTGCAAAGAAGCCATGGAAATATGTTTTAAACAAAACCCGGAAGAACTTATTTTAAGTGAAACGAGAAGGGTTAGATGTTTTTTATATGGCGGTAGAGAACAATGAAAACTATTGAATCAACCAAAGAGAGACTGCCCATAAGCGAAGCAGAAAATGTGAGTAAAAGTTTTTCTTCTAAATCAGGACTTCGGGCACTTTCAAGAAGTAAAAAATATATACAGGCAGTTAATACCTGTTCAATTAAAATTTACCCCGGAGAATTTGTTGGGCTGGTTGGTGAATCAGGGTGTGGAAAAAGTACTTTAGGTAGGCTCCTTCTTCGCCTGGAAACACCCACTGACGGAAATATTTTTTTTAATGGCAAAAATATTACAAAACTAAAAGGAAAAGCATTACGAAAAGAACGACAAAATATGCAGATAATATTTCAGGATCCGTCTTCAAGTCTGAATCCGAGATTTACTGTGGAAAACACAATTGCAGAAGCTCTTTCTATTCACAAAGCTACAACCAATAAGTTAGAGCTTAAAACCCATATAGCAGCTCTCATGGATATGGTAGGGCTTCCTGTTTCAGCACTTGGAAAATTTCCAGGAGAATTTTCTTCCGGTGAGAAACAGAGAATATCCCTTGCACGTGCACTTGCAGTTGAGCCTAAATTTCTTGTGGCTGATGAACCTGTAACAGCTCTAGATCCTGCAAGCAGAGAGCAGGTTCTTGGACTTTTAGAAACTGTCAACAGAGAGCTGAATGTTGCATTTTTATTAATTGCCCACGATATTGATACAATTAAACGTATGTGCAGCAAAATAGCAGTTATGCACCTTGGTAAAATTGTAGAGACCGCAACTACAAAAGAACTTTTCAACGCACCAAAACACCCCTACACAAAAGCGCTCTTTGCCTCCAGGTTATCTGCACACCCTTCATCTCATGATTTTAAGAGATACCTTTTAAAAGGTGAACCACCCTCCCCGCTAGATCCTCCTTCCGGATGCAATTTTCACGAAAGATGCATGTATACAGATATTCAATGTAAAAAAATTGTTCCCATGCCAAGGTTTTTAAATGAAGACCACACCGTCTCATGTCATTTTAATTTTGACGGAGATAAAAAAATAATGCCTAAAGAGATCGAAGATACTCTCTCGTTAAAATCATCAAAATCCTGACTGGATTATTAAGAAAAATATATTTAGAGGTAGATAAAAAAAGTGACCCTGACACCCGGTTAGTCTGATACCGTTGCTCCCGTCAAGGCCTGGCGGATTCTCAGGTAACCGTTGTCAGGGTCATAATACCCCTCTAAAGGAGAAAAACTCTCTAACACGAAGTCTTTGATGAAGCAAGTATATTTTTGAATGAATAATTAAAAGAAATTATTATCTGCGCTGGTACAATGAGTTTACACCCACATATAAATACCCAAGAAGGAAGAGCATCAGGAATGGAATTGAGATGAAGTGTTTACCCTGATATGCCACAATTATTGTAACAACAAAATAAGCTGCAAAAAGAAGCTCAATTATTGGCACAATACCTTTACTTGCACGGTATTTTTTCTTCTTCCAGTTTGAGCCTTTTGTATCAACTCCATGTTTTGCTGTTCTAACAAACGGGGTCTCATATCCAAAAACACCTTCAAGAACTGCTTTTGCATTATTGATAGAGAGACCAATTCCAAGGGACATTAAAAGTGGAACTTTGGCCAGTGCTTTTAATGGAGAACCATAAAGCTCTTTATGAGCTGTTACATAAAATGCGCCGATAGATCCTGTTGTTCCAAAAAACAGAGGAAGATCTATAAGAAGAACTTCTCTCCATCCATGACTTGTTCTGAGTAAAAGATTTGGAAGCAATAGAAGCGCAAGGAAAATCATAAGAAGGTATGCAAAATTAGCTGTTAAATGAAAAAAAGCTTCAAGTTTAACTTTAAAAGGCACGTCCGATTTTAAAATAGTTGGAAGCATCTTTTTACAAACCTGAATTGACCCTTTTGCCCATCTATGCTGTTGAGATTTGAAACTTGCCATTTCAACTGGAATTTCTGCAGGAGCAATAATGTCATCAATATAAAGAAACTTCCAGCCTTTAAGCTGAGCTCTGTAGGAAAGATCCATATCTTCAGTGAGGGTGTCATGCTCCCATCCGCCTGCATCTTCAATTGTACTGATACGCCATATGCCTGCAGTTCCGTTAAAATTAAAAAATCGCCCTGAACGATGTCTTGCACCGTGCTCAATTACAAAGTGGCCATCAAGCATAAGAGACTGTACACTTGTTAATAGAGAATAGCCCTTGTTGATATGACCCCATCTGGCCTGAACCATTCCAACTTTTGAATCGGTGAAATAATCAACTGTATCTCTTAAAATATGTACTGGAGGGATAAAATCCGCATCAAACACAGCCACAAGTTCACAGTCAGACATGGCAAGTCCATTTTCGAGAGCGCCTGCTTTATAACCGGTTCTGTCCTCCCTGTGAATGAGAGTAATGTTAAAACCTTCAGCAGCTACATTAGATACTTTGGACTGTGCAATTTCAGTTGTATCGTCTGTTGAGTCATCAAGAACCTGAATATACATTTTGTCTATGGGGTAATCAAATTTGGTTACAGCATCAATTAAACGCTCACAAACATAGCGTTCATTGAACAATGGAAGCTGAACAAGAATTTTGGGAAGTTCCTCCGGAGCAAAGTTTGACATTGGTTTTGGAATGTTCCTTTTTGTTTTAAAAAAGAGATAGGTAAGCATGGAACGGTGAAAACCGTAAACAGCCAGCAGACCCAATATCCCGAGATAAACACCAATTAAAACATTTTCGAGCATTTACGCCTCCTTATTTTCAATGCGCAGGATTTTGCAGCATCGAATTTATTATTTAAAGATTCAAGCAAAGAGCTTATTTCTTATCATCAAATACTTCAGGTAATTATAAAAAATGTCACTGAAATGTCACAGTTGGTAACCAAAGGACTGATAAATATAGTTGTTTAATAATTACGAAGGTTTACAGAAGAAAAAAAGATTACTTTTTAGAAAAATTTATGCGAATAAATTCCTCTTTTATTCGCTCTTCAAGACCATTGATTCCATTTTCAACTATACGGCCATTTACAAATATTGAAGGGGTTCCTTTTGCACCAAGTTTATTAGCAAGTTCAATATCTGCATTTATTGCAGCCAAAGCCTGATCTGATGCAAGATCATCTTCAAACTCGTCAATATTCAACCCGAGCCCTATGGCGATAGTTCTTAATTTATCAGGATTATATTGGGCCTGCCCCAGAGAATAAAGAACATCATGCATCTCTTTAAACTTACCCTGTTTATTGGCTGCATATCCCGCTCTTGCACCCAGCATGGCAATTGGATGAATGTCTACAAGTGGAAAATCCTTGTGCATAACAGAAATTTTATCAGGATAAGAGTTTGCAATTTTATCAACCACTTTCGCCGCATTTGCACAGAAAGGGCATTCAAAATCAGAAAAGACAACCACTGTTATCTCAGGATTATCCGCTCCCCACCTTGGAGATCCGTTAACAGGTATTTCAAGACCTTTTACTGATGCATACCTGGAGATATACATTTTCGAAATTTCCTCGTCATTGTAATCCTGCTTGATAAGGGTCAAAATGTAATTTACAGCATGTACAGTCAGAGGACACAGATTTGGATTTAAAATACTTTTGGCGATAGTAATATTATTGCCACATGGTGATGCTTCACTGTTTATAACAATATCGAGTCTTTTCACCTCTGCAGGTGTCAGATCATCAACTTGAAGACGACCAATTTTCCCTAAATCATTCGCAGAAATCGCCCCTTTTTCAGCCGCTCCCTGACAATTAAGATATGAGAATGATGCTGAAGCAACAATAATTATCAATAACGTCCAACCTGTTTGTTCAAAAAAATCTTTCACATTTTCACCATACTTTTTTTTATATAAAGGGTCAAAAAAGAGCACCTCCTGCAATCCAGTCTGAAATATCCTGTTGTTCACTAAAGGTCAATGGCTTTGAAGATTTTGAGCTATCAATATTTCGGGGCATTTGCTGTCCGGAATAATAATCATTATCAAATATTTTAAATAAAAGATAACTTTCACCCGGTTTATAGGGCAGAACCCTTTTTAAAGATGGCCACTCAGAACTTCTAACATTCAGCACCGTATTTTGCACCTTGTCTGGAGATGAAAAATCAATTCCGGTAAAAGCCTTATCACTGTTAAAATGACATGAAACACACTTAGTCATGAAAATCTTTTCAACTACCTCATATTTTTTTGATGAAAAGGGAGGTTGCTGCTCATCATTACTGTTTCCGGTTGTAAAAGCTGTAAGAATCGAAGGTTCAACAGGTGTTCCATCAAGAAATTCCATCCCTGCAGAAATTGAAAATACCCAGTCAACATTGCTATTCAAATCCACACTGGTCCACACCATCAGCTCTATTGTGAGTGGATTATAATATGACATCAGCCATTTTTTAAGAGGGCCTGATTCAAGATGGAGAACACTATCTGTTACAGTGGATGAATCAAGCTGTTTGTCAAATCTGATTTTTATAACCGTATCAACTGGAACATCTGTCGAATATAGAGATGGTTTGATATCTATAATTGGATATTCGTAACCGTAATTTAAGGCTGTATCAGTATCATCCTGCAATATATCAGTTTGCTGAGATGAACAGAATAATTGAGTGGATACAATAAAAAGTAGAAAACTAAGCGTGAAGATTGCACGCCTGAACATATTGATTTCAGGCTTCCGAATAACTAACCAGATGTTCTCTGATCTCTGATACTGAAAATTTCTTGGTCAGTTCCTGTGTCAGAACTTCAGCGGTTGCAAGAAGAAGATCTTCAATGCCCTTTTCTTCAATAATCTTCTGAAGCAGCTCTTTAGCTTCAGAGCTGTTATCATTTCTTAAAAATGAGCGCACTGTATCTTCAGTGAGATCTCCCTCAAAATCCAGCATAATATTTTCAATTAAGTATTGAGCAAGTTCGTTCAATTTGTCCTCCAAACTGTAAAATTACCTGTATTTCACTTCAGGTACCTGTTAATTTTTCAAAAAATATCTATTAAGAGCGTAATTTTATAAGCAAAATAAAATACACAGCTCTTATTTGTTCCGTTTATGACAGAAAAACAAGAATAAGTCCACTTGTTGCTATTGCCATGCCTGAAAAAACGTGCATGTATCGCTTTACAATATTAAATTCAAAAAGCCCTATTCCCAAAAACGCAAGGGATAGGCAGCATGCCTGGGTAAAAAGAGTTGTCCCTGCAAAAACTGAAATAATAATAATCAATGCTAAAATACTATGCCCTGCAGAAGGTAGAAGAAGCAGTGGAATTAAAGGTTCGCAAGGTCCAAGAAGAAAAATAACAATTAGAGCCAAAGCAGTTCTTTTACCCGCACCTCCTGTAAATTTCCTTCCAAAAAAATGAAAATGATCATGGGAATGCTCATGAGAATGACCATGAGAGTGGTCCGAAGTTGATAAATAAACCTTTATCAGGCCCACAATCATATATATGACTCCAACTGCCACAAGCGCCCAAATAGCAAAAGTTCCCCTTATTCCATTTAAAAAATCAATACTGCCTGCAGACCAGCCAAGCATAACAGCTAAAAAACCAATAATAAGAGATGATAATATATGAGCCACACCACCGGCAAGAGTATAAAACATAATCCTTTTAAAAGACCAGTTCTCGGCTCTGCCTAAAACTAAAAAAGGAAGATAGTGATCAGGACCTGCAACTGTATGCATAAATGCAATTGAAAAAGCTGTCACGGCTAAAACTGTTGTTCCCTCAAACATATAATGAGAATATACAGGTAGCACAAACTGTCAATAGCGTAGCACGAAAATTTAACCTAAATACCCTTGTCACCATTAATGTTATATAGTTATAGTGTTAAATCATGATTGATGGAGAAATAATCGATAGCGTAATCAAGTACTGGTTAGGGTGCATAAGGCATGAGGAGTCCATTGCTGTAAGGCCGGTTGCATTAAAAAGTGCCGGTATTTCAAAAAGAAATATAAACATTACCTACCCTCTTGATTTAAGAGAATACTTTAAATTGAATATTGACCAGCTGGTTTCAATTTTAAGTGATAATGATGCCAGATTAAAATATCCCATGAACAATGAGGTTAATGAATTTTTTGAATCCTGGCTTAAATTTCAATATCAAAAATATCGCACAGAATCTGACGAAATGACTATTATGATTGCTGCCCCGGCAATCTATCTTCCCTCCCATAAACTTACAGGAATTTTTAAATTTAAAGTAAATCTTCACTTTGAATATGCTGACGAAAAACCATTTAGAGTTCCCTCTGTAAGAAAACTTAAGAAAGGGATTATTCCACCGCCCCCTGATTTTGCAGTAATATCTAGAGTAATTGGAGATGAAAATTTTACACTGGATACAGAAGTGCTTGAAAAACAGCTGGGAATGACCACATCAGAAATAGACGCTCTTTTTGAAAAATGCTTAAACGAAACATTATTGACAGACGAACCCGAAAAATTTTTCCATGAACTCTCTTGTGCCCTTGAAGGAACAACGCGGGAAGGCAGAACTGATAACGAATTTACTGATATAAAAAAGAGTATTCAAAATATAACGAGTATTGCAAAACAGAGAACTTCTGCATTGAGTCCAAAATCAAAAGTTCACAATGTTGCAATCATCTATAACGCTACAAGGATAAACTCTACAATACATCTTCAAAAAGAGCTCAAAAAGCTTGATCCATATTCAGTCAATCAGAATTATCCACTGCTTTACGCATATATTTTAAAAAAAAATTCACCTGCGGAATTTAGGGAATCCCTTGGTCTGTATGATGGATTGTCTACAACAAAAAGCCAGCAGGAAGCTATTAATCGATTTTTAGGTTCTTCATTTACAGCTTTACAGGGACCACCTGGAACGGGAAAGACCACACTAATAAAAAATATTGCAGCCCATACAGTTGTTGAACAGATTACACTTTATGCAAAAACAGGTGAGATGGCTCCACATATGCTGATTGTAACAAGTACAAATAACAGAGCTGTTGATACTGCCATTTTGCCAATATTTGAAAGTATAAATAATAATATTCATGGACCAGCACTAAGAGGGGGTAACAGAGCCGTATGCAGAACAAGACTGATTGAGCAGCTAAACAGTGCACTTATATGGATAAAAAGACATGAGGCATCATTTGAACCTGATGCAATCAATGAAAACCTTAAACAGGCAGTAAGAGAATTCAACAAGCTTTTCACAACCTTTGAAAAAGCTGCGGAATCCATTAAAAAAAGAGAAAGAAAATTAAAGCTAAAAGAGAGTGGAATTGTTAGAAATAATATAATTAAAAGCAGAGAACATCTGGATGAATTGAAGCACGGACTATTTAATCTATCTATGAATATTCGCACACTCTACACCCTTGCAAGAGCAGCAGTATTTACCGATGCAATTGAAGAATTTATTGAATTTTTAGAAGATAACCCATCCCCGAGGCAGTTTGCAAAAAAGAAAACCCTGTTCTGGAAAAGAATTACAACCCTTTTTCCTGTATGGGGAAGTACACTTTTATCCCTTGGAAATATGTTTGAAGATTCTACTTATCAAAGTACCCGCATAATAATTGACGAAGCGGGACAGTGTCACCCGGCCTACGGAATCTCGGCCCTTTTAAGATCAGGCGCTGTTCTTGTAACCGGTGATGTAAATCAGCTGACACCACTTTTTCAACTTTCAAAAAAAGACGAAGAACGGATTTATAAAAAACTTGTTCCCGCAGATATTAATATTGATCCGGAATTCAGAGTCTCAAATGAAAGCACTACATCTGTACAAATGCTTGCCCAAAAATGTGATACAGACATCCTCGCTCTTACTGATCATTTCAGATGCCAAAAAGAGATAATAGAAATTTCTGATATTCTGTGTGACTATAATCTTACAGTTCATACTCCCAAAAAAAATATAACTCATATTGTGCCGTATCTCGATCATCCCGTAATACTTATTCCTCAAAATGGAACCCAGCAAAGGGAAGGTTCCAGCTGGTATAATAATGATGAGCTTGAAACAGTATTACGAATTGTTAATGATTTACTTAAAAGAGACATTTTGCCGGGGGATATTGGAATAATAACTCCATACAGAGCACAGCTTTATAAACTTGAGAAAGCACTTAAAATTAATGGTTTTCCAGTTGAAAGACCAATAGAACTCGAGGACACAAAAGAGCTAAAAAATCAGACTTCAACAAAGTCAAAAAACTCAATCGCCATTGGAACTGTTCACCGTTTTCAAGGGGGAGAAAGAGAAATTATCATTTTTTCATCGGTAGTTACCAACACAAAATCCCTCCAGTTTTTAAATAACTCAGTGAATCTGCTCAACGTTACTGTATCAAGGGCAAAGACAAACCTCATTACGGTAGGGGATTTAGAGATATTAAAAAAAGGGGGTCTCACAAACAAACTGGTAAAAAGGTGCAAAATAAAATCGGTCTTACACAATTTACTATAAATATTTTAAATGATTTAAGTTATGTTTTTAAAAAGAGTGGATTTAAAAGTCTGAAATCTGCAAAATATTAATAATCGAAAGAGTCACCGGGAAGAACTTCAACGCTCTGCTCTTCTATCTCTCTAACATCCTGCTCAACAATAATTGTCCCTTTGGCAATCTCTCTTAAAGCAGTGACAGCTTCGCGATTTTTACTTTTTACTGTAGGTTCCGCACCTTTTAACAGCTGACGGGATCTTTTTGCCGCAACTGTTACAAGAGCAAATCTGCTCGGTACTTTTTCTAAACAATCTTCTACTGTTACTCTAGCCATAATTACCTCCGCATTAAGAGTCAAAAGTCAAGGGAACATAGTTCATTTTAATAAAGGTTTCAAGGAAGATACCAATAAAAGTTATTTTTTTTTGATACTCTCTTTAAAAAACTATTAATAGCGTGTAAATGAAACACATGATAGTTCTGGCAATTGACACATCTACACATAATGGAAATTTGGGCTGGGTAAAATTCAGTGACTCAAATATCCCTGAACCTATTGATTTTGCATCAATTTTTCTACCGTCTAAACCGGGCCATGCAGAAAAACTTCTTCAACGAATAGAGCTTTTGCTTGAGAGCTCAGGATTAAGTTTCGCTGATATTTCCCTTATTGCCCTTGGCAAAGGCCCAGGCACATTTACAGGCCTGCGAATTGGTTTTGCAACTGCAATTGCACTAAATATTGCATCTGATACTCCGATTTGTGCAATTTCCACACTTAAAACAACCGCATTAAGCGCAAAAAAAAGCGGCACAGTCTTGTCTGTTATGGATGCCAGGCGAAAAGAGTTATATGCAGCTGTTTATAATGTAAAAGAAGACGGAAATTACTTTAATGCAGATGAGGTAATTTCACCATTTGTTGCAAAGCCCGATGCTTTAATAAATATACTCAAAGAAAACCAGATTAAACTACCCTGTATAATAACAGGAAACGGGGCTGCAGCCTACCCTGAAGTAATATCTGAACTTGGCCCGATCCCTGCAGTTTACGAAACAGCTCCGGACATCTGCCATCTGGCAATTGAGGCTGTTAAAAAATTTAAAATATCAGGTTGTGACGATCTGACAAATCTGGAACCGGACTATATTCGTGAACCGGATGCAAAAAAACCAGCGGAACGTCAACCGGTAATATCCAATTAACATAATTAAGGAAGCTATGGACCCAAAAGAATTTCAAAGAAAATTAAAAGAACTCGAACACCAGTTTGATACAAATCCAGTTAACAACAAGAGTCACAATCTTACTGACTGCACAAGATGTTCAAGTTGTGTGTTCTGCTCGGGAAGTAATCGATGCTATAAGTGTTCATACTGTGACAATTGCGATAACTCCACAAATCTTACTCACTGCAGTTCTTGCTCTGGAAGTCACAGCATGGCCAACAGCGTAGATTGCTCAAATTGCACTAACTCCGCATTCCTTGTAATGTGCAAAGATATGACAGAGTGCAATTATTGTTTTGGCTGTGTTGGACTATCTAAAAAAGATTTTCACATTTTAAACGAGAAGTATTCAAGAAGCGAATATTTCAAAATAACCGGGCTCCTTCATAAAACTCTCAGGGTTAGAAAACCCTGATTCAATATTTTTACAATACCTTTAAAAAAGAGTTGAATTTCTTTCAATTTAAGGAATAAGAAACTTTTTAATCTGTTAGAAAAATTGCTGCATGGCAAAAGTGTATAAATGAATCATTTTTCATTACATGGAGGATAAAACTCAAAATGATAAAAATTAGCAACCTTTCAAAATCATATGAACAGGTTCACGCTGTAAAAGATGTGAGCCTGGAAATTAAAAAGGGCGAAATAGTCGGTCTTTTGGGAAGAAACGGCGCAGGAAAGACAACTATCATGAAAATGTTAACCGGTTTTCTTGAGCCATCCGCCGGAACTATAACTCTTAATGGTAAAGATATTATTGACAGCAGAATGGAGGTTCAGAACATTCTTGGGTATATGCCTGAAAACGCTCCTCTTTATCCTGAAATGCTCGTTCAGGAATATCTGATAATGATGGCTGAACTGAGACAGATTCCACAAGAGAAACAGATATCTCTGATTATTGAGGCAGTTAAATCAACAGGACTGTCAGACTTTTTAACCAGACCAATTGGAACCCTTTCAAAAGGTTATAAGCAGCGTGTTGGAATCTGTCAGGCAATTATTCATAATCCCGAAATTTTAATTCTTGATGAACCCACAAACGGCCTTGATCCTGTACAGATTATTGAAATCAGAAATCTCATAAAAAAACTTGCTGAAAATGCAACTGTAATTTTGTCCACTCACATTTTGCAGGAGATTGAAGCTGTCTGTGACAGAGTTATCATTCTCATTGACGGGGAACTTGCTAAAGACGCCCCTCTTAAAGATTTCCTCTCTTCAAATACTATTTCACTATATCTTGAAAGTGCAATAACTGAAACGCAGATTTCAAGTCTTGCAAAAGATATTAAAGGACTTGGAGATGTTAAACAGGAAAAAGGAGAAAAGAGGCTCCCGAATTATAACCTCTGGACAATAGCCTGGGAGGCAGAGAATCCTCCGGTTAACGAAATCATTAAGGCGATAAGTCAAAATGGATGGAACAGTGCAGGAATATCAGCAAATCCTCCAAGCCTCGAAAAGGCATTCAGTCAACTTATGTATGAACACGGAACACGTAAAATGAGGGAGATTGAAGCATGAACCCTATTAAAACAGTAATTAAAAAAGAGTTGCGCGCATATTTTCTATCTCCGGTTGCGCTGATTTTTCTTGGAATATTTCTTTTAGCAAATCTATTTATATTTTTTACCTCAGCGACATTTTTTGCACGAAACATTGCGGACGTACGCCCCATGTTTCAATGGATGCCCCTTCTTCTTATCTTTCTTGTTGCAGCAATAAGCATGCGTTCATGGAGCGATGAACAGGCTCACGGCACTCTCGAAATACTAATGACCCTTCCAATAAAAACAGTCTCACTAGTTTTAGGAAAACTGTTTGCAGGGGTAATACTTATTTCAATTGCCCTGGCACTTACACTGCCTCTGCCCATAATGGTCTCAACTATGGGGGATCTTGACTGGGGGCCCGTAATTGGCGGATACGCAGGAGCTCTCTTTTTGGGAGCAGCCTATCTTGCAATGGGCATGAGTATAAGTTCCAAAACAAATAATCAGATTGTATCACTTATGGTGACCGGTATTGTTGGTTCAATATTTTATGTCATTGGCTCAGATACAGTATCAGGTTTCTTTGGCTCAAATATCGGTGAGATTTTAAGAAGCCTTGGTTCGGGAAGCCGCTTTTATAATATCGAGCGGGGAGTTCTCGATTTCAGAGATATCTTTTACTACTTGAGTATCGGTGGATTTTTTGTAATTCTCAACATCTATTTTATCGATATGAAAAGAGTCGATACTGTTAAAAGTCAGGGAAAAAAAAGAGCAACCGGAAAAAAAATCGCACTTCTTCTTGGGGCGGCAAATCTTCTGGCTGCCAATATCTGGCTCTCTCCAATAGTATTTCTTCGAGCCGATCTTACTGAAGACGGACAGTTTTCTGTAAGCGACTCAACAAAAAAGATTATTGATAATCTAAATAATCCAGTTGTTATTGCGGGCTATTTTTCAGAAAACACCCACCCTCTTCTGGCCCCTCTTGTTCCAGCAATCAGGGACTATCTTGCGGAGTATAAAAATGCAGGTGGTAAAAACATTACAGTTAAATTTGAAAATCCCAATAACAATGAAGATCTGGCTCAGGAAATTGCACAATCATACAATATCAAACCACTTCCTTTCAGAGTCTCGGGAAGGCATGAGCAGTCTGTTGTTAATGCTTACTTTCACATACTTGTAAAATGCGCAGATGAGTATCAGGTGCTCTCAATCGATGACCTTGTAGATGTAAAACAAAATAAAGATGATGTTGATGTTCAGCTTAAAAACCTGGAATACGATGTGACAAAAGCAATTAAAAAAGTAAGCAGCGGATTTCAGTCAATAGAATCTGTATTTGCCACAATGAAAGACAGTTCCAAACTGACCCTCTTTGCCACTCCTGACAGCCTTCCTGATGATATGAAAGAGGTTCCTGCACGAGTACAGAAAATTGCAGATGAACTTGCCCAAAAAAGCAGCGGGAAATTCAGTTTTGAACTTGTAAATCTTGACGGAAATAAAGCTAAACAACAGGAAGTCATGGAGAAGTATGATTTCCAGCCAATGGCAACAGACATATTTGGTGAGCACACTTTCTTTTTACACATGCTTTTACAGACAGGTGACAAAGCAGAACAGATTGTTCTTCAGGGAACTCCCACAGAGGCCGCTATTAAGACAACCATTGAGGGGACATTTAAAAGAAGCACCACAGGTTTTATTAAAACAATCGGCCTTTTTACTGAGCAGCCTGAACAGGAGCAGCCCAATCCACAACTTCCTCCTCAGATGCAGCCACCTCAAAAGCAGCCTGATTACAGAATGCTTGAACAACAACTTAATGAAGAGTTCAAAGTTAACAGGGTTGATCTGGCTGACGGTGTTGTTCCTGGAGATATAGATATTCTCATTGTTGCAAAACCTGGCACAATGACAGATAAGCAGAAATTTGCAATTGACCAGTATCTAATGGGCGGCGGAGCCATGATTGTGCTTGCAGGTGATAAAAAAATAACAGTTGACCGTACAGGTATTACAGCAGTTGACGGAAGTAGAGATCTTATTGATATGCTCTCTACATATGGTGTAAAAATTGAGAGCGGATTTGTAATGGATAGTCAGAATGCAAACTTTCCTGTACCAATTGAAGAGAAACATGGAATGTTTGTAATGAAAAAAATTAAAATGATGAACTATCCGTTCTTTCCCGATATTCGCCCTGAAAGCTTTAAAAAAGGAAATATTGCAACATCAGGACTTCAAAATTTAATATTTAACTGGGGTTCAGCCATTTCAGCAAAATCAACTGACAAGGTAAAAGCCGAGACAATTTTAAATACATCTGATGAAGCATGGATTAGAACATCAACAGAAATTCTGCCCGAATCATTTGAAAATGCAGCTGTTGATTTTGCAGCTCCTGACAAATTGTCCCGGTATGCACTTGCAGCGACACTTCAGGGCAGTTTTAAAAGTTATTTTGCTGACAAACCTTCACCTCTTTTTACAGATGATAATAATAAAGATGAAAATGCAAAAGATGAAAATCGTAAAAAAGACCTTACGGGCAGAACTTTAAAAGAGTCCTCACCATTGGCGCGACTTGCAGTTATCGGCTCATCAGAACTGCTGTCTGATATAACCGCAAGTATCGGCAATCAAATCCAGGGAAATATGTACAGCAGCAATTTTCAGTTTGCCCGCAACCTTATAGACTGGGCACTTGCTGATACAGACCTTCTTGAGATACGAACTGGAGGAACCTTTGCCAGAACTCTTAAACCCATTGAGGATAAAACAGCAAACATGTGGGAAATTTTCAACTATCTGTTTGTGCTGGCATCCCTTGGAATAATTGTATTTGTATTTGCGGGTAAACGACGCAAAACCAAATCCCTTTTAGAGATGGAGGGAAAATAAATGACTACTAATAACTGTAAACTAAATAATAAACTTCTGATTGTTCTTGTTATTCAGATTGCACTTGCAGCAATAACATTTTCAGCACTTAGAATTACTCCATCATCAACCCATAAA
>JAFGVO010000391.1 GCA_016937935.1 Deltaproteobacteria bacterium
TGAAGAATTTATAGAGGTGAAAAATATGCTGGCAGAAACAATGAGCACCTGGTTTAAAGAGGCCGAAGACAAGGGCAGAGAAGAAGGCAGAGAAGAAGGTAGAGAAGAAGGGATTTTTCATGCTGCCGCTACAATGAAAAATGATGGTCTTTCTACAGAAACTATTGCTAAATACACTGGACTTACAAAAGAACAAATTGAAAAAATCTGAAATTTAATTGGTAAGATACTCTTTAAATGCGTTGAAGTCTGTTTTGCGGCCGAGGAAATCTTCTACCATTTTTTCTGCGTCAACTGATCCACCCTGACTTATTATTTTCGCTTTGTAATCTGCCCATGTTTTGGGATTTAACATACCTTCTTTTGTAAATCGGGTAAAAAGATCCTTAGCCAGTTTCAGGGACCACATGTATGAATAGTACTCTGAACCGTAGCCGTTAAGATGTCCAAAGCTCGCATACACGTAAGTATCTTTAACGTAGGGATATGGGCTGTACTGCTCTTGAATCTCTTTTGTAACATCTAAAAGATTAACCGTATCAAGTTCATCTTTTGAGAGCATATGAAATTTGAGTGAGATTTCACCGTAAAAAAGCTGTCTCATCACGTGCATTCCCTTGCCAAACTCTTTTGCCTTTTTCATTTTTTCAACAAGCTCTTTTGGGATAACTGTTCCATCTTCAACATTCTTTGCAAATGTTCCAAGTACCTCCGCATCATAGCCCCACTCTTCCAAAAGCTGCGACGGAGCTTCAACAAATTCCGACTCGCATGTTATTCCCGTAATATTAACCCACCTCTGACTGCCCCCGATTATATGGTGCATTAAATGTTCAAATTCGTGCAGGACAGTCACAACATCGTTATGCTCCATAATAGCTTTACCATCTTTATCAGGAGCGGGCATATTGCACACAAGTGCCCCCATGGGAAGCTGCTTATCCTTTACACCACTTATGAGATGAAACATTGCCGCATGTTTAAACTTGCCATCCCTTGGATGCATATCAAGATAAAACCGCCCCAGCACATTTTTCCCATCATAAACATCATAGGCCAAAACAGATTTGTCCCAAACAGGGGCGTCTTCTACAAGTTTAAATTTAACACCAAAGAAGAGTTCATTAAGACTCAAAATACCTTTCATCACATCATTGTAATTAAAATACTTTCTAAGATCCTCTTCATTTACACCATACAATTTATCTTTAATTTTATTAACGTAATAAAACCTGTCCCACACCTCTACCCTTTTGGCATTTTTAATATCTTTTTTCTTCCACTTCAAAACAAGAGCCAGATCCTCTTCCATGCGAGGTTTTGCAATTTCTGCAATCCGGCCAATAAAGCTTTGAATATTGTCACTGTTTTTAGCCATCTCAGGCTCTGCAGAAAAGTCCGCCCAGTTTTTAAACCCCATAATATGTGCAAATTCATTTCTAAGTTTTAGCAGATTTTTAAGGCGCACATCGTTATCCGGCCAGCCTCGTGACAAAAATGCCTTGTAAAGATCCTCTCTCACCTTCGCATTTTCCGCATAAGTCTCAACCGGAAAAAAGTCAGGATAATCTGTGGAGATTTTTATTTTTCCATCAACGTTTTTTTCATGGGCAGCAATAAAATCCTCAGGAAGCCCTTTTAACATTTTAGGATCAACCTCAATATAACGAGTATCCTCGCGAATCCCCTTTTCAAACTCCTGGGACGCATCAACCATCTGATGTCTGATCTCAGCAATACGCTCTCTAACAGCAGGCTCTTTATCTACCCCCGAACGCCTGTAATCCCTTATTAAATCATCAAGAGAGCGAAGGGTTTTCTCATCAAGGTTATCCCTTGGAACCTCTTTGATTGCGTCATAAATATCCCTGTCAAGGGAGATAGCAGTAACAAAATCCATAACCCGGCTCTCACATTTATCATAAGCATCACGCACATCTTTATCCGGATGCACATTGGCCATAAGACTGCTTCGCCCGACTATCCCGTCAATAAGCATATCAAGAGTATTAATTTTCTGAAGAGTAGTATCAACCGAAGGCTTCTCAACCCCAAGAATCTCAGCCCTAAGGCGGGCCCCATCTTCAAGAGTTTTTGTACACATCTCCCCAATTTTAAGAGGATCAGTAATATCTTCATACCCTAAATATGGAGCATACGAAAAATCCTCAACCGGTTTAACACCATTATCAGAATCACTATCCTTAACATTATCAGCAGCCTTAGACGTAACAGGCGCCGCACTTTTAGAAGGCGCACAGGAAACAACCGTTATAAATAATAAAAAAGTAAAAATAAATCTCATAAAAAACCTCCAGATAATTAAAACCCGCAAACAAAAAAGCAATACAACAAAACTAAACTCAAATGTAAAGATAATTTAAAAAGCCACCTTCTCAGACACGTGACTAGTAGGGTCCGGTGGTTAATCCCCGGCCACCTGTGCTTAGCCAGGATACATTACAATATTTAATATATTTTTCATGTACGGGCACACCCAAAAGCACTTTTATTCACCTTTTTCAACCCCCGACCTCAAAAATGAGCACTTTTATTCACCTTCTTCAACCCCTGACCTCAAAAAGAGCACTTTTCTTCACCTTTCTTCAACAGCCGACCTTTAAAAAAGGTAACTAAATGATAGTGCAACAATAACGGGTTCTGCAATAATATTTAATGACCTTTACCAGTTGGGGTGCTATCCTGCCTCTGTTTTTAAAATAAATGAGGTCAAGAAACTTAACCTGGATGCGGAATTTTTAATTGCAGGGGAAAAGTTTTTTGATTTTGAGATGTTTTAGTCCGGAAGCGGCCTGGGATAAACCGCTGGCTCTACTACTATATTGAGATGTTCTTTTATTTTTTAGAGGCCGTCGTCTTTGGACGTATAAGTCTTATGATTCCTGAGCGGACTGGGCTTCCTGGGGCTCTTCTGACGTCACGGGTGGTACTACCGGCGTGCGGTGAACCAGATATCTGGAGCTGTAACGTCCACCTGGGATTATTACAGTCCTCTCCAACACCGTTTGGCGCAATTTGCCTTCAATTATAAATCAAGTCAGTCTCACTATTTGGCTCAGGAATATTTGATACATCTATAGTTATTTCGATTTTAGCATGTTTATACGTTGGATCAGGTTTGCATGTACAAGAACCGCAAGTATCTGTTTTCCAGTCAATTTTATGAATACCTTCATGCAGCATCTCTTCATTACAATAAACCTCAAGATATATTTCATCTTCGCCATAGAGAGAACCTTCAGCATTTTCTGTATCATTTTCATAATCAGGAACAGGAAACCTTAAACCATTCTCTATAGTTAAAATAGGAGTCTTCGAATTTTCCGAATTTATAAAAACACCACCCTTATCACCAGACTCCCAGTACAAACTTAGATTTGAACATTTATTAATATCTGAATACTGATCAACCGAAACTTCTACATACAGTCCAGAAAAACATCCTGGTGCAGTACAGCCACATCCATTAAAAGAGAGCAGTGAAAAAGTAAA
>JAFGVO010000392.1 GCA_016937935.1 Deltaproteobacteria bacterium
GGGTCAGTTTATCCTTACAGGGTCAGCAACCCCAAGTGACGGTGAAATAGCTCATTCGGGTACTGGCAGGATTGCTCGAATGCTTATGCGACCTATGAGCCTTTTTGAATCTAATGAATCAAATGGTAAAGTGTCCATTAAAGATCTTTTTGAAGGAAATACTGATATTGCTGCAAAAAGTACATTGACCATAGAGCAGATAGCACATTCTGTATGCAGAGGAGGATGGCCAGCTGCTGTAATGGCTGGCAAACAGTCGCCTCAAATAGCGATGAACTATGTTGATGCAGTAATTAATTTAGACATTCACATTGTTGATGATGTCCAAAAGGACCCTGAAAGAGTTCGTTTATTGCTACAATCATTAGCTCGAAATATTTCTACTCTGGCTACATCTAAAACAATAATGGATGATATGCAAGTTAATAAGGCTTCTATATCAGACAAGACTTTAAACTCGTATCTTACTGCACTTCGTAGAATATTTGTTATTGAAGATGTTCCTGCCTGGCAACCTTCACTTCGTTCAAAAACGGCCATCCGGACAGCAAACAAACGTCAATTTGTTGATCCCTCAATTGCAACAGCTGCTCTGAGAACAAATGCATCAGGTATCTTGCATGATTTTGAGACATTTGGCTTTTTATTTGAATCATTATGCACTCGTGATCTGCGAGTATATTCACAGGCTATTGATGGAGGAGTATTTCATTATCGGGATAAATCAGAACTTGAATCCGACCTGATAATTAAACTTAATGACGGTCGGTGGGCTCCTGTTGAAGTAAAACTTGGGAACAAACAGATTGAAGAAGCTGCTGTCAACCTGATTAAACTCAGTCAAAAGGTTGATTCTGAAAAGATGAACCAACCATCTTTTCTTCTGATTATCACTGGCGGTCAGGTTGCATACAGACGGCCGGATGGTATTCTGGTAGTTCCAATAAGCTGTTTGAAAGACTAAGGTCCTTAAAATTTCAGAATTCAGAGTTGCAACAGAGCGAGTGTGCTCGCTTCCGATACTAGGAACTTCGTCGCTCCTCTTCTCGTCTCGCACTCACACTCGCTCTTTTTCAGTCCTCCTTATCCGCCAGTTGGCGGATTCGGAGGACTCTGTACCCCCAACGGACGAAAGTTGCAACCCTCCTGGTAGCTTTCTGTTGTCAACAATTCCTGCCTCTATGCAGTTTTTTTAAAAACAGATATTATATTAAAGGATTCTATGGCTCATTGAAAAATTAAAGGGAAGATTATCTCCAAACGGGATTTGCATCTAGAAATGTGTATTTACAAAATCAATAAACTTATCAAAATCCTCCCTGTTACAATGAAAACGCATGAGGTTAATATATTTTCGCTTGCCATTGATTTTTCTGTAAAGGTCTTTTCCTTCAAATGCAAGTTCATCAAACCTAATGTACCTATCCGCAATTCCAAAAAGGCCGTAAATCTTAAGCTTCTTTTCATCAGGATCCAATTTTATGTATTTCCCTCCAAAAATTGCATAGATCCCTTGTATTAAGGTCAATAATGATAAACCGTACATAATGTACTTAAATGCTATATCCTCATTTTTCGCAATATATCCAATATATGCCATGAGGACCGATAGAACTATAATAAATATCGAGTATATCAGACTGAATCTGATCTCAATGCATTGCTTTTCAGCAGGTGGTGAGTTTGTTTCCATTATGATTGCCTTAAATTAATGATCCAGTTAATTTGAAAATTATCTAAATTTAGAAAATAAGTTAAAAAATAATGTTCTATTATTGGAATAATTCTGATATATAATGGAATAGCCAGTGACCTTGTCCACATTTCGCCAGAGCAATTTGACCATCTCCAACCGGTTGTAAATTACTGTTATTATTTATCCTATATTTTTAGTAAATACCCGGCTAAATGTTGTCAATGCTTTCGGCTTTTGCATTCTGAAGATAGGTAAAACCCTGAAGACTTCTGATACTGAGAGGGATATACACGCACTGGAGTTAGATCGTCTGATCTCAAACAAAGATTACTGGTTTCAACTCTGACAAAAAAACTGATTTTCAGAATTTAAAAGTTGCAATCCTCTGTCAAAGAGCATGAATGTGTGAGCGTGTTTTAAGGAAGAAGAGAAGAGTGAGCTTGCTTTCAATAGCACAATTACTTATCTAACCCACAAATAAGGCCATAAAGCATTTTAGAAATTTCTTCCAGACAATTCAAGTAATTGTCATAGGAATCCTTATTAATTTCAGAGACTTCAAGAAGATATTCAATAATTGCGGCACATTCGAAAGCACTTCCTCTGGCAACTACCATAAAGTTCTTTCTGTCCTTATTACTGAATCTTGAAGAGCCTTCTGCAATATTCAGCATGATACTAAACGAAGCTCTTCGTAGCTGATCATTTGTGGTGCGGTCAAAATTTCCATAGGAAATCAGTTTTTGTATCAGAATACAAAATGCTTTTGCCTTCTGATACACATCAAGTTTTTGGAAATCAAACATGATCATAAGTTTTAGTTAGCACTAAAGAATAATAATTGCAGCGATGCAAAAGCTAATTTATGCAAAGAAATTTAATATGAGTATTAATTAAGAAAGAATTAAAAGAAGTGTGAGTGTGAGAGTGAGTCTTGAGGAAAAAGAGATGAGAGTGTTCGCGATTGCTCTCGCATCGGCATCCGAAGCTTAAGCGAAGGATGGCACTCGCTCAGAAAAAATAAAGGGAATGGATTTAGAGATTCTTAATTAATCCAAACAGCATTCTTGAAATCTCATCAAGTATTTTCTCATAATCTGTAAAAATATTATGATCTATTTCTTGAGTTTCCAACAGATATTCCAGTATTGCCACACATTCAAAGGCACTTCCCCTGGCTACTACAAAGAAGTTTTTTCTATCCTTGTTACTGAACCTTGAAGTTCCTTCGGCAATATTCAGCATAATACTGAAGGAGGCTCTTCGCATCTGGTCATTTGTTACTCTGTCAAAGCTCTTTTCACTTAATATAGCAGCAATTTGTTTACTGAAGTTTTTAGATTTCTGGTATACTTCCAGTTTCTGAAAATCCCACATAAGAGAGTAAAAATTATAGTTAGCACTAAATTAAAATATTAACGAGACATAAAGTAAAGATACGAAAATAGTGTGAGTGTGAGAGTGAGTCTTGAGGAAAAAGAGATGAGAGTGTTCGCGATTGCTCTCGCACTCGCTCTCACTCTCACTCTTTTTCAGTACCCGGAGCGGGACTTGAACCCGCACAGCCGCTATGGCCACAGGATTTTAAGTCCTGCGTGTCTACCATTCCACC
>JAFGVO010000393.1 GCA_016937935.1 Deltaproteobacteria bacterium
AAACAATAATATTCAATCAGGTACAGAGCTTGCATCAACTGAAAATTCAGATGTTTCTTCCATGAACAGTTCTCCAATGTGCGGAGCTCCATTTGAGTATTATTCAGCACTTGAATTCCTTGATAAGGCTCGTGAAGAGGTTGGTTATTCCGATTATGAAGCCGCGATAGAGTATGCTCGTGAAGCCAGGGATTATGCTAAAAAAGCGTGGGAAATATCATCTAACCTTGATAAAGAGAGGGGTAGATGATGAGCAGTTCAAGAATGTTTTTTAAATGTATCTGGACAGTTTCCGCTGTTCTTTTGTTTTTTATTTCAGGATGTGCAGAAACAGCAAGACTCAGAGGAGGATTGGCTGCTGCAGAAAAGCGAATTATTCAGGTAGAGGCAAACGGTGCTTATGTCTGTGCACCTAAAGAGCTTGCACTAGCTCAGGCTCATTTAAAATTTTCCCAGCTTGAAATTAAACAAGGTATGGGCAGCCGTGCACAATATCACTTTGAAATTGCAATGAAAAATCTTAATCTTGCAGATGAAAAGTCACCACCTTCTGAATGTGCCGGGCCTGCAGTTGTAATAGCTCAGCCGCTGCCTCAGCCTCCACCGCCACCAAATTGTGACGATGCAGATGGTGACTACATTTGTGCTGATGTTGATCAGTGCCCCGATAGTGCTGAAGATTATGACGGAGTAGAGGATACAGATGGTTGTCCCGAAGATCAGGATACTGATTTAGACGGAATTTTTGATTCAATCGATCAGTGTATTCTTTCTGCTGAAGATGCAGATGGTTTTCAGGATGAAGATGGTTGTCCCGACGTGGATAATGATATGGATTCAATACTCGATTTTAATGATAGATGTCCTGATAAACCCGAAGATCCGGATGGTTATGAAGATGAAGATGGATGCCCTGACGATGATAATGACAGTGATGGAATTATTGATTTGGATGATGAGTGTCCAAATACAGCAGGGCTTGCGACAGAAAATGGATGTCCCAAAAAATATGAAGGTGTTGTAATAACAGAAACACGTATCGAGATTAATCAGACGATTTACTTTGCATATAATAAAGCTGTCATTAAACAACAGTCATTTAAAATTCTTGCGACTGTTGCTGAGGTTCTGGCTGATCACCCTGAAATCAAGATTAGTGTTGAAGGTCATACTGACAGTCAGGGACGTGATTCATACAATAAAAAGCTAAGTGAAAAGCGTGCTAAAGCTGTTATGGACCATCTTGTTAAAAAGGGTGGAATAAGCAAAAGCAGATTGTCATATATTGGATGGGGTGAAGAGAAACCAATCGATACAAATATGACTGAAGAGGGTAGAGCAGCTAATAGAAGGGTTGAATTTGTAAGAACAGATAAAACCGAGTAGTAATTTTAACCGATATTGAGGATACAGAAAATGATTATGAAACCGCAAAAGATTCTTAACTTAACAATTGCGTTAGCTCTAATGACAGTAGCCAATATTGCATTAGCCCAGTCACCGGAAGTTCAGATTATGCAGCTTAATAAGCAGGCCATGGATGATTATGGCAATCTTGACATTGAAGCTTCACAGGCCAGTTTAAAACAGGCAGAAGAACTTTGTCTTGCAAACTCTCTGACAGGATCTCCATTAGCCCGAACATATATCAATATGGGAATGGTTCAGTACGGGGGACTTGGTGATAATGCATCTGCTATGGAATCTTTTAAAAAGGCATTATGTTATGATTCTACAGTTATGCTGGATCCGTTAAATTCGACTCCTGATATGGAAATACTTTATACAGGGGCAAAAAATCAGGTTCAGGCTTCAGGATGTGCAGGAATTGTTCAGACGCAGGCTCCTGTTGGTCCTACAGTAGCTCCCGGCCCGGTTACTCCGGCACCTGCTACAGTAGTAAATAATGATGTTTTGAGACATACCCCTGTTACACAGCAAAAGCGTCTTATGCCAATTCCTGTTTATATTCAGACAAATCCTTCAAAAGATGTAAGTTCTGTAATTCTTTATTACAGAACAGTTGGGGAGAGGATTTTTCAGCAGTTACAAATGAAAAATAATCAGCAGGCATGGTTTGCAATTATTGATTGTGATGTTCTTACAACTTTTGATCCCACTGGCCTTGATTACTACGTTGCTGTATTGGATTCTCAAAATCAGATTCTGGCAACTGCCGGTTCTGAGGCTCAGCCTTTTCAGATTTCAATTGTTGATGTGGTAACGAGTCCTCCACCTGCTGTTCCCGGTGAAGAAGCCCCCGCAGCATGTCAGGCGGAGTGCCCTCCATGGAATCCAAATTGTAATGAAGCAAATTGTGCTAAATATGCAGATATATGTTCAGATTCTGAACCATGCTGTAGTGGGCTTGCATGTGTTGATGGTGTTTGTGAAGAAGGTGCCGGAGGGGGCGGAGATGATGAGAGCATTTCATCTGGCGGCAGTGGTAAATCAATTAATAGTCATGTTAGAATTTTCCTGAATGCAGGAACAGGTGCAGGACTCATCGGATCAGGTGATTATTCTAAAGATGATTTTTCAAACAAATTAGATAATCAGGATATAAATGTTCCAGTAAGTATAGCACTTAATAAACTTCATCTTCGTCTTGGGGCATTGTTTCAACTTCCTATTGATAAACTTGAAATAGGTTTTAATGTAAGGGGCGATCTTCCTCTTTCTCCAGATTATAGTCCTATTGCAATTTCCGCCATTGCAAATATAGCTTATCGCATTGCAGGAGAAAATGCTGAAAAAGGTTTTCAGGCCTATGCCGTTGCTGGATTAGGCTGGATGAATATTATGCACAGGGTGAAGTTTCCTGATTGCTACACAGCAAATGTTGAAGAAACAGGTTGTGCATCCGCTAACTGGGCTACAAATGATTCAGTTGATAAAAATGGATTTATTAAGTCGGGTTTCTTAGGTGTTGAACTTGGGCTTGATATGAACTACTTCTTTGTTAAAAACTTTGGGCTTAACTTTGGAGCAATTATAGATGTTGTATTCCCGACTTTTGCAGCAAATCTAGATATTCAGGCCGGAATAGCATTACGCTTCTAACAAACCTTTTCAATTTATTTTATTTTTTGTAGTCAGGAGCAATTGCTTTAAGAGTGTACTGTTTCCATCCAATTCCACCTCTTAAATCCCTGACAGTTGCCCATAATTTAAAAGTTCCTCCTTCTACAGGTGGAAGCCATGTAACATTAAACCAATGGCTATCTTCATTTATTTGAAGGGTGAAATTGCCATGAGAATCAATATATCCTTTATCTCTGGTTTCAAGGGCTTTAACAGAGTCTTCCGAGCGAACTCTTGAGAATGAAAATTCACCCCCATCACTGTACCAGTCCACATAGATATCTTCCATTTCATTTCTAAGCTCTCCAAAATAATCATAATAGTACTCAAAACTTTCAGGAGTGAGTGCTATTTTTATCGCTTTAGGTTCTCTGCATCCATCACTGCCTTCGCATATAATTGTTTCTGACAGAAGTTTATCAATTTGAGGATTATGATTTAAACTCGAAATATCTTTATTATCATTTTTTGAGTCGAATATTGTTAAATTTTTAAAGGCTGACAGGGATTGTGAATCTTTGCCGGTGCACGCTTTCTCTAGTAAAGATAGATCTGTTTTCTGGCCAATATCTAAAATAGCATCTCTTGCTGCATCTGTATCAATTTTTCCATTGTTACAACCAAGAAGATAAACTGGAAAAGTCAAACTGGACGAATTTCCAGAATCAACTATAAAATTTATTAACTCTTTAGGAAAATTCAAATTGTTAGAGTCAAGTATAGATTCTCCATTTTTATTTACATCTGTAACATTGATAATAAATTCAGGAAGACTGCCTGGAGTAAGAGATGCAGGATTCATTATTATCCAGGCTGCCTGTGCATTAAATATAAAGGGCTTATCATCTTTTAAAAAGGGGGCTGCAAAAAGGGCTTTAAGTGTGATTTGGGTATCAGCGATAATTTCAACGGGCTCTGCTCTTATTCCCAAAAGACGAAATTTTGAAATTTGCGAACGCATTTCCATTTCCGGGGTGCATGTAATTGATAGTGAAGAAAGTATGCATATAATAGTTATATTT
Source organism: Deltaproteobacteria bacterium (assembly GCA_016937935.1). Lineage (GTDB taxonomy): Bacteria > Myxococcota_A > Polyangia > JAAYKL01 > JAAYKL01 > JAFGVO01. The sequence continues at coordinate 4,107 of JAFGVO010000393.1, forward strand.
AATATTCGTGAGATTTTCATATTTAAATTTATAACACGAGTTTTAGTTACTTTTTAGAATTTTTTTGTGCGGTATCCGGATTTTTATCATCGCTTTTATCCGGACTGTCCAAAGTGCTCTTCTTTTTGATTTTCTGGTTTGTCTTTGTTTTAGTTTTTTTTATATTTTTTTGAAGTGGTTTTTTTATTTTTTCAGGTTTTGTTTTCTGAATTTTTTTTATGGGTTCATCTGTGGCAGGAGTCCATTTTTTATCAAAATTATAGCCGGCACCTTTCATTATTTCTCTTGTGCAGTTTCTCTTTCCAGGGCCTGATGGGTCTGCCCAGAAATATGAGTGGCTATCTCTAACATCAAGGTGAACAAATCCCGAAACAGGATAGTATCCCACGCCCACATGACCGAGCCTTCTTGCGGTCTTTGCAACAGCAGGAAGTTTTACTCCTGGAATCATAAAATCTATAGCTGTACCATCAGCATGGTGACTATGACTTTCCTCGTTATTGGCAGGTTCCCGATAGCCTGAGATGACATTTATTTGAGTAGCATTAAAAAATAAAATGAGTTTATATAGAAGCTTTACAAGCCTTTCATCAACTTTATGTTCAGCTCCATTATCTTTATCTGCCATTATTGTTTCAATTTTTTTAAGAGCTTCCGGGTCAATTGTTCCATCCTCTTTAAAAATAAAAAAACGAAACCGTTTGCCTGTATTTACTGCATACATAACAATATCCCGGTAGCCGTCTTTCCACTCCGGTTTAGGAATAGACGGTTTTTTCTGCCAGCGCTGTTTCATTTTTTTATATGAGAGGGTAGAGGACGTATTACAGTATTTGCGTTTTTTAGTTTTTCTTTTTTTAGATTTTTTTTGACTGGTGGAATTTGTTTTTGTCTTTTGTGATACACCGGGTTTGTCTGCAGCGTTAATTACAGGTGTAATGAGTGTTAACTCTAGTATAAATACCGAAAATATAAGTGTTCTGATTAATTTTATAATGTTAGGCATTTTGCAATTAAAGTATTTTTAGTAAACATCTAAGAGTTAAATATTAAAGCCTTTAACCAGATTTCCTCCAAAGACTATTGTTTGATACGATGACTTAACAGTT
>JAFGVO010000394.1 GCA_016937935.1 Deltaproteobacteria bacterium
GAGGATTACTGATATTGTAATTTTCAGGTATTAAATTTGGCAAGAAACAGTAGAAATGAATAATTTGAAATATATTTTTTTAATAATAACTTTTTTAACAGCTTTTTCGGCACTGGCAAAAGATTCAGAAATTAATGACGGGGCTGTGATTTTAAAACAGAGCAGGGATTTTGTTTTATCAGTTGATAAAGAGGGGTTATCAAAAAAGAGCAGTGAAAAGTTTTCTGAAATTAAACTGTTTATTGATAAACTTTCAAACAGTTTAAAAGTTGATGACACAAAAGAGGCTGTTTTTTTTGCAAGAGCAGTATTGATTAAAATTGAAATTTTTAAAACCAGTCTTGAAATTGAAAAATTAGCAGTTGATAAGAAAGAGATTAAAAAAAATATTGCTAACCTTGAGCTGTCTTTAAAAGAGCTTGAACAGAAACTGGTGATGCTGAAGGAGAAGTTGAAATGAGATCAGCGACTCTTTTTATAAGTATATTTTTTATCTTTCAGTTGGGGTGTACCGCACCGATGCCGGCTTCACTTAAAAGTCTAAAGAGTGAAATTGCAGGTAACAGTGAGCTTCAAAATATTGATATTTTAAAAGGATATGCAGCCCGGTCTCATGAGGCATTTGAAAATAGAGATTATGACCTGTCCAGGCAGTTTGCAGATCTTGGGCTGATGGAACTTGAGCTTGAAAGGGCAAAAAAACAGAAAGATGAGATTGGGGGTGAGGTTGAAGATCTTAAACAGATAGAGAGTATTAAAAAGCTGGAAGAGCAGAAGCTGAAGAGTAATATATTTTCACTTGAGCAGATAATTGCCCGTCATGACATGCTTATTCATATTGAAAATGTAATTGAGAAGGAGTCTCTTGAAGCTGCGGCAATGGAAGAGGCCAGTGAGTCAAAATTTTCAAAAGAGGAACTTAAAAAAATTGAAGCCGCAAGAGAGCTTGTTTCGAGGGAGCTTTTAAGTTCTGCAAGATTAAATGAGTTTATAATTGAAAAAATAAAAGATAGAGCAGGTGAAAATTCCGGGTATAACTTTGATGAATTTGAGAATCTTAAAAAGAGTGTGACAAACTGTTTTTACGCATTGAATCATAAAATGATTACAGATGTGTACAGATACAGCTATGATGCGGAACAGATTTTTAACGGGTTGATTGATGAATTATATTTAAAAAACGGGAGCAGTTTTAAAAGTAAAAAAGAGTCTCTGTTAAAAGATACTGCAGCTGCGGGCCTTGAACCTTTTATGGAAAAAGTTGGAGTTGCTGTAAAACTGGATCTGTCGAAAAAAGCGATTGGTATTAATGAAAAAAATACTCTGGACAATATCGCTGCGTTTATGAACAGTCGTGAGGATCTGATTTTGATAATTGCAGTTTCGGGGATTAGAGTTGCCGACAGACCTGTGGCTCTTAGACAGAGTGTGAAATTTTCAAAGGAAATTTCTGACTACTTGCAGACAAAACTTAATGATAATAAAACGGTTAATATTTTTGAAATTGAAAACCAGACTCCACTTAAATCTTTAAAAGGCGATAAAATAAGAGGTGTAATACTTTTTATTCCCGATTCATTATGACAAAACTGATACTTCCAAAATCAATTATTCCATTAAAACTTCCTATGCAGGGTTTTTGGGGCAGTGTTACTGTCTATCTGCTCAGATCTGAAAAAGAGAATGTTCTCATTGATTGCGGCATGGGGGATGAGAGTTCCATAGAGAGCTTAAAAAATCAGCTGGCTCTGTACAATCTAAAACTTGCTGATATTACTAAAGTTATAGCAACACACTATCATGTTGATCATATGGGGCTCTGCTCATATTTTCAGAATCTTGGTGCAAAAATTGCTGTTTCGGATAAAACGGCGGTGGATTTAAAAAGTTATTTTAAATACAGCGACAGAGATGATATGCGGGCTGTTTTATATGGCAGACATGATGTGCCGGAAGATTTTAAAGAGTCAGTTGGTTCAATCTTCAGGTTTTTTAGAAATTATCACACTGATTTGATCCCTGATGAAATATTTACAGAAGGTGATATTATAGAAGCGGGAGATTTTAAACTCTATGCTTTAAGTGCCCCGGGGCACACTGAAGACCACCATATATTTTATTTAAAAGATGAAAATTTAATTTTTACAGGGGATCATATTCTTGATTTCTCAACACCCCATGTTTGTTTTTCATATGAGAGTTCTGTTGATGATGTTCTTTCCCAATACATTGATTCATTAAAAAGGTTAAGTGTTTTTGCTAAAGGTGCAACAGCACTGCCCGCACACGGAGGATACATTGAAAATATTGTGGAACGTGTTGATGAAATGATCCTTTTTTATGATAAAAAAATTCAGTCAGTTTTAGAAGTATTGGACAGCACACCCTCAAGCTGTTTTGAAATTTCACAAAAAGCACTTGGAAAAAAAAGATCTCCAATGGCACAATGGCTCGCAGCCAGCCTGACACTCTCATGCCTGGAACACCTGACTTCAACAGATAAAATAAAATGCGATACAACTGGGGATGTTATAAAATATTCAAAATAATATTGTTCGTATCAAATATTTTTTTGAACAGAATCTGAAAGTTTTTATTTTTTACGGAAATTTTTGTGTTGTTATTCATATATAACGTTAGAATTTTTACCGTCTACACCTGAAACCTACATCAATATAAGTACCTGAGGAGTCATGTTCTTCACGTCTGGTTGTCTTTAACATATCTGAATTTTTTTCTTTAAAAGATCCTCCACGTATCACTCTGTCACTAAAAGAGGTATCTATAAATGCACTTCCATCAGTCGGTACGTTATCATAATTAAAATCAAATTTATCTTCCACCCACTCCCAGACATTTCCACTCATGCCACATAACCCTTGAGATGTGTTACCGGATATTTTTGAACAAACTTCCCATGTTCTTGATGTTGAACAGCCACTACTAGTGTAGTGATTTAAAATTGATGGGCATTATGTATCTTTTTATAAGATCCTGTGTTATAGTGACGTCAGGAGGTAAACCTGA
>JAFGVO010000036.1 GCA_016937935.1 Deltaproteobacteria bacterium
AGGCACCGGGGGAAATGTTCAGGCGGGATATTTTCGAAATCCCATTGTTCATCTTAATCCTCCCTCAGGGACAAATAACGGAGCAGGAATGGATTCGGTTGTTCTTGTGGGAAATTTTATCGGAAACAGCGCATATGAGGCTGAAATTGATATGGATACCGCAGACACAATAACAATCACCAGCGGAATTAGGCAGGGAATGTGTAATGTGGAGTTTAATCCCAAATACGCTTTTGTGCATATTATTACCGGTACCGGCCAGACCCATGAGGCAAAAATTGAATCTGTTTCTGAGAATAACTGCAACAATGGTATCTGCAGTTGTCAAATTACAACTGTCGACGGAGAGCTTATTGATGGAGCTTTTGGTGAACGCAATGTGAAGATTGCCGCTAATCAGGCAATTTTATTCAGGGTTGAAACAGTTAACAATCGTAATGTGTTATTGCGCTATTTTGTTGATTATGATGGAAGTTCAACTCCGGGAGACAACTGTGATGTCCCAACTGAGGCTGTTGATTGGATAGATGAAACCACAGCAACAGTTATTGCAGAAAATGTGGTTGATTTTCAGGTTTGGTTCCGGACAATTTCAAAGGGGTCAGTTGCCGGTGATGTGGATTTGCCCAATTATCATACTACAACTGTACTGGCCACTAACAGCAAGGGAATTCCCGATAGTGCAGATGTGATTATTGGAGATTCTTTTCCTTCAGAAGCTACAACAAATCTTCATCTTTCATGTCCCGGAGGTGATAATGTTTTTGAGCCTCAAAATGTTCGCTCTGCAATTATCAGTCTTGCAGTAAGGTCAGAAAGAACAGATCCGTCTTTGAGGATTGATACTGACTCATCAGGTCCTGCAGTTTCATCCCTTATTTCAGACGAGGTGGCTGCTCCTGATGCGAGTTTAAACGATGTTGGAAATTACAGGATCAGGCGTTACAATCTTGAGGTTGAGACTCCCAATCTCATGTCCCAGATGGCAGACGGACAATTTTCAGGAACAGCTGTATTTTAGGAGTTTATGATGAATGATATAAAATTAAAAATTGTCCGGGAAAGAGAAAAACAGAGTGGCTTTGTTTTGATTATTATAATGATTCTAGTAATGATGTTAAGCGGTCTGGGGCTTCTTGCTGTGAGACACGCAAAGCAGGAAGCAGCATCAACTGGGGCCTATGCTGATTCCACAGAAGCCATATCCCTTGCCCAGAGTGCATTGGCTGTTGCAATGACCGCATTGAGAAAAGATCCCGATTACTATCAGAACAATTTTTCAAATGCTGCAAATATTGTCAATTCTGCTGCTGATATGTGGAGACTTGAATATGATATCCCGTTATCTCCAAACGTTTTTTCACTTGAAGGGGCGGTTACCGGTACTATTTGTAATGCTGCAGCAGTTCCGGATGTTACAGGATGTGTAGAGATACTGTCCAGCCCTTTTTATGACGGAGGAGGGCTCACATCTGGTGAAGATCATTTTCCCGGGAGTGATTTTTATACAACAATTACATATGATGCTCCCATTGTCGGGCCGTGTCCTCCAGGGTACTCGTGCTTTGATGACCAGAATTACGCATGGTATGTGTTTGGAATTAATGTGAACGCCAGGTTCGGTTACGAAAATCAGTGGCTTCTTGGAAGTAAATTTGTACAGAGCGCAAATGCACAAGGCAAAGGGCGCGTAACAATCGGGCCAATCGGCGCTTATGGAAGATAATAGACGGGAGAAATAAACATGATACAGACACATAATCAGAATAAATATTTTAAAGCAGCAAAGGTATTTTTGCTCCTGTCCATTATGCTCCCCCTGTCTGCAAAAGCACAAATCTCAGGGCAGCGTATAAACCCGAATGTTATTTTTATGATAGATACAGGTACCGGTATGAACTGGCTTAAGCCTGTTGATCCCAATACAACACTAACTTCAGGCGAACGAACAGAACTTTCTGTAAAAGCCTGTGATAATATGAATCTTCCCAATCCCTTATACACCCACGAAAAAACCTCCTGGCAGACACTTCTTGAGGCAACTTTAGGCAGCTCAACACAGGTTGAGTACCAGCACTGTTTTTACGAGGAGCCCACTATCAGGCCTTATATTCACGATGACACAATTACAGGTCTTACTGAGACTGGTACAGCCCTTTATCAGAAGATGCATGATTATACTGATGAATACTGGAAGAATAACAGAGAGCCTCACATGCGCATTGTCAACTGTTTTGATCCACGCGAAAGTGGAAACAGAGGTGACTGGAATGAGCAGTATCAGCAGTGTATCGGTGCGGATATATCATCAATTCCCGGACATATAATTCATGAAGGTTTAAAGGATTACTGGTGTCAGGATATTGTTGACGGAAAACCTAACTATGTAACTACAACAGATGGTGACGAAATCTGTTTTAATTATCATCCAAAGGCCCTTCCCCGTACAACTGACGGAATACTTGAGAGGTATCGTTCCCTTGCAAGATTTAGTGTTATGACTTTTGACAATCTTCCAGGGCCCACCGAGGTTGATGCCGCAACATGGGATCTTGATACCCAGCATAGAGCCGGATGGGATTTCGGCCCCAATAGAGAGTGGTACATGAGTGCCTATGAGCAGAGAGACGGATCAACAGGAACAAGAGCCTGGAATGCGGGTATAAGAGGTGATTACTCAAGTGCAGTTGGAAGGCTTGTAAAAATTTCAAATGATATTGAGCATTCAAATTCGGAAGTAAGAAAAGTTCTCGATACAGTTGAGCCTCTCCACTGCTCCTTTGATGCCGCATTTTTTGATGACATGGGCGAGTATGTCTATAACGCTTCAGAGATAAGACCAGCCTACAGCAATGGATCAGATCTCTATTTTAACTGCCGTCCCAAACTTGTAATTTTTATAACAGACGGTGTTCAGACTGATGCTGTTGAGTTTCCTCAAAACTATTGCGCAAAGGATAACAAGCAGCCGCCACCCCCATGGCCAGGGCCCTATACACCACCAACAGCCGCAACCGGCCCTTATACCTGTCCTTTTAATTCAACTTCAATGGAAGCTCAGGAAGCTTTTCATGTGGTTGATAAAATTGCATCATCCGCAGGGGCATCCATATCCAGTGTTGACCCCATGTACCTTGTTGTAATAGGTATTAACATGAAAGACAAGGAGGCAGGGCCGGGCAACAGATGCGACGGTGATCCAACATGGATAACTTCTCCCAAAGGTGATTACTGCAAGCCCCCGGGAGATGACTGTGTTAGCATTGACGAGGTTCCTCAAACAGAATGTGTGGGTACCTCCGCAGTTTATAAAGCAGCCTACCTGACTCCAAGACAGTATCTGAATACCCTCGCACTGTCAGGGTGGCCTGACCCCACAATGCCCGGCGGGTCAATTGCCCCATTTATAGACACATCAACCGGCGGTACATTTATCGACCCCCCATGGCGAGGAACAACTCCTGCTGTTGACTGGTGTGCAACAAAACCAAATATGTGCGGAGGTGAAGACGGTGACGGAATGCCTGACGGGGCTCTTTTTGTTGATAACAGGGATGATCTCTCGGCAGTTCTCGATACAATTTTAAATGGTTTTAAGTATGATGATACAGCTACCCGAACAGAACTGGCCACAACTAATGTTGTAAATGATTTTTCATCTATGGATGGAACGTTTTTTAGCACCATGGATAACGTCAAGCAGTATGTTTTTAACAGCGGATACAGGTCGGTTGCAGGTGAACCATGGCAGGGAGTGCTTAACAGGCAGGGTTATAAGTGTACACAGACAGGTGACACTACCGGAGGCGCTGTTGCATCTGCATTTAAAGATTTTCAGACAGCTTTAAAAACTCAGGGTGGAGACAACCGTAAAATTTATGTGGTTGATAAAGAATTTGATGAGGAAGCAATTGTCTATGATAGTGATCCTAAATATAAGAAAGGATTGGGTGGTATTCTTACTTTAATAGATGCCAGTAATTATGATGACTGTCACTTTGGTCTCCCAACTCCATTCTGCAGTGGAAACAGTATCTATTTTAACAAGGTTATCGATTACCTTAAAGGTGTTCCGGGGATTGGCAAGCGAGCTGAATATCCTCTTGGGGATATATACAATTCATCACCTTTTATTCTTTCTCCACCACGGGAGCGGGTACCTTTTGATTCATATCAGACTTTCAGAACTATAAAATATAAGGATTATAACGGGGCGGAAATTCAGAATTATGACAGGCAGCCCTATCTCTATGTGGGAACAAATGACGGAATTCTTCACTCTTTTAATGTCTGGGCCAAGGTTCCATCAAATATTGAAGGGTGGGGCTTTGTTCCAACCCCTCTTGTTGAAAACCTTGATTTGCAGTTTCCCATAAAATGGAAAAACTCCTATACCCAGACTAATCCATCAGATCCCTTAAGCTGGGTTGTGGACGGTTATGATATTTTTACAGAAGATGATGATGAGGCGGGTTCTTATCAGCACACATTTGGTGTTGACGCCCCTCCTATAGCAGGTGATGTTCTTTTGTATAAAGATGGCTCAGATAAAGAGTCCGAGTGGTGGCGTTCCGTTGTAATTGGAGGTCTTGGAAAAGGCGGTTATGGATATTATTGTCTTGATGTTACTGCAGAACCCGAATCAAAACCAACGTACAGATGGCAGCTCAGCCACACAAATTTTGGAGGCAATGTTGCTTTTGTGGACACGACTAGCTGGGATCAGGCTGATATAGATGCCTTGAATGCTAAAAAAGGTGTAACAAAAGCTCAGTTTCAAGAGATGGGGCTGGGGCTCTCAAAGCCTGAACTTGCATATGTTTATTATAATGCAGTGCCTCCTGTACCAGGTGTAAATTCACCAATTGACCATCAGGCTGCAGTTGCAATTTTACCAGGGGGTTATCTCAACGATGAGTCCCATGGTATTGAGACTTCAACAGGTGTCTATATTGTTCGTGTTGTTGACGGGCGTCTTGAGAGATATCTTAAACCCGACGTGGACACAGACTTGTGTGATCCCGACTCTTTAATGTTTGAGAGTAATCTTTATCCTGTTCCATCAACAGGTGCAAAACCCCTGGCAAAGGTGGCTCAGCTTGTGGGGCAGCCCATTGTTCCAAATGGAATCCGCACAGGAAAAGTTGCTGACGAAGCTTTTATCGGAGACGACAGGGGCCGTGTGTGGAGAATAGATATGAGCAGCAAAGATCCCGCTGACTGGTGCCTCGAGGTCTTTTTTGATACAATGCTTGCTGAGCATTTCCCCTACAAGGATTGTCTCAACTCAACAGCATCAACACCAGGAACTTCTAAATGCTGTGATGAGAAGGATTCATCTGTTGGAAACAGCTGTTCCCAGTCTGACATTGATGCTTTTATGACAGATGCGAATATTGGAATAGATGACTGTACAGGTGCAGCCTGTACAACGCCAAACTTTCCATTTCCAAGAATCATGATGCTGGCTCCTCCCACAATTGTTCAGGATGAAGACAGGAATAATATTCTCCTGTTTGGTACCGGGGAGATAGACGGTCTTGCAACAATTAATCACAACCGTGTTTTTTCGGTAACCGTTACACCGACAATTACAGTCGGCGCAGATACCGCTTCAGTTTCGAGAAGCCTCCCGACTATAAACTGGTGGCTTGGTGAAGACATTTCGGATTATCCTGTTGGTAAACATACAAACACAAGTGACGGCCTTGGATATATCGAAGCACAGATGTATCCCTCATCTGGCAACACTCTGGCACCTTCCATAGTCTCCACATATTTTGACTACTGGGGTATTGGAGAAAAAATGCTTGGAAGGATAAGTGTTTTTGATAAAACTGCCTACTTTGTAACATTTACTCCCCTTGAAAAATCCACTGCTGCAGACTATCTGGATGCATGTAATGGAGGAGGCAGTAAAATCTGGGGTGTTAATTTTAATGATCTGGCAGATTTTCCAAAACTTCCTGACGAGTCGGGTCTTGGCGGCCCTGATGTCTCATATTACGAGAGGGATAATCAGCTTTTAACAGGCCTTAGGCTTGTAAGACGCCCCGGCTGTGAAGGAACAGAAGGATTTGTTCTGATGGTTCAGAAAGCTCAGCCACCAGCAGGGCAGAGTGCAAATCCCGGCACTTCTGACAATGCGGCACCTATTACCTCAGAAACAATCAGTATTTCCGGAGGCAATAGAGGTTTTACAAGGGTTGGCATTGATTCATGGTCAATTGTTCTTGGAGGCCAATGATATTTTGTAAATCTTTTATTCTGTTAATTTTAATATCTTTAACAGTCACAAGTTGCAGGCAAAAAGGGTTTGTTGATGATGAATCAACTGATGCCCCTGTTGATTCATCTGCTCTTGAAGAGAATAATATTGCTAAAGATGCTCCTGCTGTTTCTGATAAAAACAAGAGCTCGTCTGTTCAGGAGCAGATAGATAATATTCCAGAGCTGGCCCACGGAACTCATTTTGTCTACGGTCTGAGTCTTCCAGGTGGAATGATGCCCATTAAAAGTGAAAATAGCAGAATTTTCAAATTTGAAGGGACACATTCAATTGCTTCTGTAAAACGTTATATTGAAAAACAGCTTGCAGCCCCGATTGAGATTTCAAAAAACCGATTTGACAGCGGGTATTTTATTAAAGATGCACTTGTTGATGCCAGACAAGGGTTAAAGGGTGAAAAAGAGTATCTCAATATTAAAATTTTTGATGGCAGTCTAAATGGTGCTGCTGTTGAAATATGGAAATCTCTTCCTGTTGCAGGTTCGGATGAAAATGGTCCTTCATCTCTATCTCAGGCTGATGTTTTTTATAAGAAAAGTCTCGAATCAAAAAAAACTCCTCACATTCCACGGCCACGGCTCTATTCAAGAACTGAAAAAGCAACTTCAATGTTTTCTGTGATGGACAAAATTGCAAAGGGCGAAAAATTGTCTGATGCAGATTTTGATACACCCTTTTTTACTGAAGAATAACACTTTTTAAATATACCGGCTCTCTGTTTAGATTAAAAATAGACATTGATTTAATAAAAAACAGACATTTGTTTATTTTTGAGTTATACTTGTAATTGAGTTTATTTATATTTGCTCTACGGGCATTTATTTAAAAAGGAGATATATAATGAAAAAAAGAGAGTTGTTACTTTTAGCAGCAATGATGCTGGCAATGTTTTCATTTTCAGGGTGTAAAGATAAATCCTCTGACGATGAAAAGGGGACAGATTCCAATAGTGATACAGATACAACAGTTGCGTGGGATACAAATCACGCTCCTGATGATGTGGGTGATTTTGGTGAGTTTGCCAAACCTCCAGGTGATATGGATGTAAAAAAGGTACCTCAGTTTGTAAGTATCGGTTTTGATGATAACGGTTTTGTTGATTCAATGAAATGGATTCTCGATTTCATGAAAGATAAAAAGAACTCTGACGGAACTCCTGCAAGACTCTCTTTTTATAATGCCACAGGCTATTACAAGGATGATCCTACAATTGGCGGGGAAAAATATACATCTCTTGATACGGCAGATCCCGAAAAACTGGCAGCAGTATGGCTGAGAGCTTATACAGAAGGTCACGAAGTTGGTAATCATACTCAAAATCACCGTCAGGCTTTTAACTTCTGGGGGGATTACGAAAAAGGATGGACAGCAGATGACTGGAGACACGAGATTTCAACTTGTAATGACACACTTGTGGAGATTGGTATTCCTCGTGAAGAGATAGTTGGATTTAGAACACCTTTTCTTGGATATAACGATGATCTCTTTACTGTGTTGAAAGAACTCGACATGAAATATGACTGCAGTATCGAAGAGGGCTGGCAGTATGATCAGAATGGTACAAATTTCAATTGGCCATACGATTTAAAAGATGGTTCACAGGTCGATAGTCTATTTTTAAGCTGGGAACCTGAAAACACAAGGGAGACAATTGGTTCTCATCCGGGAGTCTGGGAGATGCCTATGTATCCTGTTGTTGCTCCTCCCGACTACAAGTGCGCAGAGTATGGAATTCCTGCGGGACTTCGTACAAAGATGCTTAAGGATGTTTCTTATTTTGGTATTGAAGACGGTAAAGTTACAGGTCTTGACTGGAATATGGTTGCAGGTGATGAGTTTTCCATGAATAAGGCTGAGGTTGTTGCAACACTTAAATACACCCTTGATTTAAGATTAAAAGGAAACAGAGCTCCTTTTGTCTGGGGTGCTCATACTCCTAACTTCTCATTGGATAATACTGATTTTAACCCCCCAAACATTACAATATTAGAATTACGTGAAGCTTTAGAAGAGTTTATTACTTATGCACTTTCTAAAAAAGATGTAATAATTATTCCTCAAAAGGATATTTTACAGTGGATACAGGATCATACCCCTGCAGACAGTGACACTGCAACAGACAGCGACACCGCTGCAACAGACACAGACTCCGGCACTGACAGCGACACCGCTGCAACAGACACAGACTCCGGCACTGACAGCGACACGGCCACAGATTCCGCTAAATAGCACTTAGTCCATGCCTCTTGAATGCCTCTCTTTTCTTTTAGTCCTTTTAGTCCTCACCCCGGTTAGGTTCTTAAGGTTCTTATGAAATGATAAACCGAGCTGTTTTGATATTAATTCAGACACATTTTAGCTGTTTCTACTGATTATAAATTATCAGTATCAGACTAATTTTTCTTTTTTATAAGACATTTTGA
>JAFGVO010000395.1 GCA_016937935.1 Deltaproteobacteria bacterium
GGATCAGGATAAACAGGATCAGGATAAACAGGATCAGGATAAACAGGATCAGGATAAACAGGATCAGGATAAACAGGATCAGGATAAGCAGGATCAGAATCAGGATAAACAAGATCAGGATAAACAGGATCAGGACAAGCAGAAAAAGCAGAATCAGGATCAGGATCAGGACAAGCAGAAACAGGAACAACAGCAACAGGAACAACAGCAACAGGAAACTCCTGATAAAAAACAGATGGATAAAATTTTAAAAGCGATTGAGAATGAAGACAGTAATTTTCATAAAAATAAGGCAAAGGCGAGAGGCCTGCAAAATGCAGCGGGAAGCAAGGACTGGTAGTTTATGAAAATGTTGAGAGCATTTTTTATATATATAATTCTATTTAGCGCATTCTCATTACATGCGGGACAGAAACCTCTGACACCACAGATCGATGTTGATTTTGACTCGGAATCAGTTTATGCGGGTCAGCCTTTTCAGGTACAGATTTCAGTTACTGCTCAAGGGGAGGGTGATCCTCAGGTTTCCATTCCTCAAATGAAGGGGATTGATGTAATTGATAAATCAGTTTCAAGGCCATCCTCCAGTTATTCAATGTCATGGAGTTTTGGTACGGGACAGAATGCAAGGCAGGTTGTTAAAAAACAGGGTACCTGGGTTTATACTTTGATTTTAAAAAGCAGAGAGGCCGGCAAGCGAACCATAGGACCCATATCTGTAAAGATTGACGGATATACTTTTAAGGGACGCATATATCCATTTAATGTTCTGGAGCCCGGTGCTCAGCTTGAAGTGGCAGATGATGCACAAGATAGTGTCGCTCAGGAAGTGGGAGGCAATTCAAATGAAGTTTTAGAAAATGTACGAATTGATCCCGACTATTTTATTCATATGATTCCCTCTAAAAAAGAGGTTGTTGTTGGAGAACTCATAATTCTTGATGTTTATCTCTATACATCTGTAGGCAATTTATCTGTTAATCAGTTTGATAAAGAGCCGGGAACAGACGGTTTCTGGGTTGAAAGATTTGAAGACGATGACCTTAGAAATATTCAAAACAAACGTGTGACGATTAATGGTGTTTTATATGAGCGTGTGTTGTTGAAACGGCTGGCTATGTTTCCATTAAAATCAGGGGAGCTTGTTATTGCTCCGCCAATTTTAAATTTTACAGCGGGCAGTGCCGGAATGGGTTTTTTCAGCATGGGACGGGGTAAAATTGTTAAACGTGCAGCTCAGCCTGTTACCATAAAGGTCAACCCTCTGCCCGATGTGGACAAGCCCGCGGGATTTAATGATTCCAATATTGGCAACTTTAATTTCTTTATGGATGTGAGCAGTAAATCTGTAAAAACCGGAGAGCCGGTTACTGTAACTTTTTCGGTTAAAGGCAAGGGGAATATCAGAAATGTTGTTCTGCCTTCACTTGAAGAGATTGACGGTGTGAAAATGTATCCACCTGAAAATGATTCTGAAGTTCGTGTGAGAGGAGGGGGAGTAAGCGGAATGAAGCAGAGTAAGGTTCTGTTAATTCCAAACAGTGAAGGCTCATTTACTATCCCCGAGGTTGGCTGGAGTTATTTTAATCCCGCAACTGGAAAATATGAGACAAATACTGTTAAGCCTGTAAAAGTTACTGTTGAAAAGGGAACCTCATCCTTTGCAGGTGGCAAGGTTGCTGTAATAAAAGGCGGCAATAATACTAATAGCAGCGCTTTAAGCCGTGTAAACAGCGAAATGAAAACCATCAGGAATGAAATTGATGTAACGTTAAAAACTCCCTCGGTTTTATCAAGATGGTGGTTTCTCGGAACTCTTTTTGGGCTGCCCTTTTTATATTTGGGATTTCTCTTTTATAGATTTAATAAAAAACGTTCTACTCAGCTGTACGAAAAAAATCGTTCAAAAAGGGCAAAGAGCAGCGCCTTGAAATCATTGGATTCCCTTTCTGGTAAAAATGAGGACAAAGGTTCATCAGCCTATAGTGATTTGCAAAAAATTCTCACAACATATCTTGAGGATAAGCTGGATGCTCCTGTTGCAGGTGACACTATGCCCGAATTAAATGAAAGGCTTGGGACGCGGGGTATATCTCAAGAATTAACAGGGATGATTATCTCATTTATTGAAGAGTGTGAATTTGCACGATTTGCCAAAAGTTCTCAGGCTGAAAACAGAGTGGGTGACGAGATTGCCGCTCTAAAAGATATAATCAATGGAGTCGAATCAGCCACGATTGTTCCTGTTGTGAAAAAAAGGAGAGGTGCAATATGAGATATTCTTTAACAATACTGTTTCTCCTGGTTTCACTTTTTACATTTAATGCAGCGGCAAAAGGGCTTGAAACGGATTTTGCAAAAGCAAACTCACTGTTTGAAAAAGGTGAATATCAAAAAGCGCAAAAAGCTTATGACGACCTTGAAAAACTTGGAGTTCACTCAACGGTTCTTTTTTACAACAGAGCAGTAACAGAAGCCAGACTTGGAAATCTTGGAAGTGCTGTTCAATATTTTGAAAAAGTTCTGGTTAAAAATCCCGCAGATGAAAGTGCAGTATACAATTTAAAAGTTATAAGAAACTACATTGCCAGGCGTTCAAACGAGCAGGGCAGAGATGCTGATTTAGCCCCTTTTACATCACCATGGAGGGCAACACTGGACCGTTTTTCAGAAAAGTCCGCATCAATTTCGTTCATAATTTTTTACATACTGTTTTTCATAGTTCTGTTTGCTGCCCACTTTGTAAAAAATGAGATGCTGATACTGTCACTAAGAGTCTCAACAGGAATTTTTGCAGCAGCGGCAATACTATTAGGTGCAGTAACCGCAGGCAAAAAAGACCAGCTAACAAATCAGACAGAAGCAATAGTAACTAAAGTTGGGGATGACTATCAATTAAACGTATACGACGGCCCCGCAGAAAACGCAAAACGCTTTACCCTTGAAGAGGGCGCCCGCATAAAACTCCTCGACACCAGAAACAGCTGGTCAAAAATAATGGACGACCACGGCAAAGACGGCTGGGTAAAAACCGAAAACCTAGGCAAAATATAAAAATAAGCTAGTGTAGTGATTTAAAATTGATGGGCATTATGTATCTTTTTATAAGATCCTGTGTTATAGTGACGTCAGGAGGTAAACCTGA
>JAFGVO010000396.1 GCA_016937935.1 Deltaproteobacteria bacterium
GTAGACAGTCGCGTGCACCGAAATTCCAATACAACACCCCGAAACAACGCCACTTTTTGCTTTTTTAAAAATGGAACTTCAGTTTAGCATCCAGGCATTTTTTGTAGGCATCCATTATGTTTTGGTGCCCTTTGGGACTCTCTCCGGATATTAGAAAGTTCCAGCCCGTCCGGGTGAGATCTCCATTTATGACTTTTAATACATCTGACACTGTTTTTTTGCTGAATATTTTGTTAAGAGATTTTTCATAAAGTTCTAAATTGTTACCACTGTTTTTAATACTTAACACTCTGCTTAAGCAGTTAAAGAAGACTCTTTTATCTCCGGTTAGTATGTTGGAGTTAATCATCCATGCGACCAGTGATTCAGCATCTTCAAGGTCACCTGTTTTAATTGCTAAAATAGCGTTCAGTTCACCAATTGCAATGTTGTTTTCATCATCAAAAGCTATGCCTGTAAGTTCTGACAGTTTAAGATAGGGATAATAATCTTCCTCTTCAATAAGTTCTAAAAGTTCCCTGCAGTTATTATTGTCTTCAAGTGATTTATTTAAAATAGCATCTCTTAGTATAAACTTGCCAATGGTGGTGTTCTCAATAAGATCATCAACCGGATAAATCTCTGAAACTTCAGGAACAATGATTCTGCAGCAATAGACTCCTGTATGTTGAAAATCAGCTACATAAACCTCTTTTTTCATTTTGTTTAAAATGGATAATAAATATTCGTACTGCTTTTCAGTATCCCCATGAAAAGTTTCTAATGAGTATGAATAATCGGGAGTGTTTTTAAAAAAATCCAAATGAACACAACCTGTCGAATTTACAAAATGCTGCTCCAGATTTATTTTATTATTAACTTCATCTTCTTCAATTGCAGGAACAGGGAGCCCGGTCAAGAGATCCATACTTCGTCCCTGCATAAGTTCTGTGAGTGTCCGTTCAAGTGCAATTCTCATGTCCGGATGGGCTCCAAATGCGGCAATAACTCCTCCGTCATTTGGATTTGCAAGGGTAATATTTACAACGGGAAGTCCCATGTTTAATGATGCATCTTTTACAAAAACTTCAAATCCGTTTTGAATAAGTTCATTAATACCGGCAGTAACGTTTTCATATAATTCAATAATGTCTTTAGGAATATCAGGCATGGCAATCATTTCAGAAATGATTTTATTTTTAGCATAGCGTTCAAGAATTTCGCAAAGAGCCTGGGTTCTGGCTTCATAAACCGAATTTCCAGCAGCCATGCCATTACTTGCATAAAGACTGTTTAATATTGATACAGGAAAAAATATTTGAGATCTGTCTTCTTTATTTTCATCAGATGGTTTGATTGATGCAGTTTTAAAAGGGAGGGTGCAGATTCCTTTTTCAATATTGCCCGTATTAAAATCAACCAGGTTTTCAATTAATAAATGGCCATTTTGTGGAGAATAAAAATTTGCAAGTTTTGCAGGAAGAATATCTTTTAATGTTTTAGTACTGTCTAAAGGAAACCAGCGTTCATGGGGATGGTGAGAAAACAACAGATTGGAATCATCTTTTAAAAACATATATTCATTAAACAGATAATCGCAGGAGAGGCGTTCGTGAAACTCCCCAAGAGCGCTTGCAACAGCAGCATCTTTTGTGACACCTTTCCCATTTACAGTGAGCCTTTTGCAATCAGCATCACCAATATGTACCGACCAGATATCTGCAACCGGATTTATGACTGAAAGAGTTTCAATAGTAAAACCTCTCTTATTTAGAGCATTTGTCAATTTCGATATGGACTCTTTTAAAGATGAATCTTTACCTGTAGATTTATTATACATGGTTCTAATTTCCTTGAGATGGAGTTGTTGTTTTTTGATTTTTAATTAACGGGCAGTATTAATACAATTGTCTGAGTATTTTTTTCTGAAGGAAGTGCTTTAACAGAACCGTTCATATATTGTGCCACAAGCTTAATTGCATACATTGCCATAGCGCGGCCATACCTTGCATGTTTATCTGTTTTCGCAACTGTCTGAAAAGTTCTGTCAAAGCTTTTTTCAAGATATTCAGATGCAATTGGAATACCATTATCTCTGATTGTAATATGGATATTATTATTATGAATAGATGCACCAAGTTCAACAATGCCTGAAGATGAAGTATTTTGAAGGGAGACAAGACAAAGATTTTCAATAGCCATTGCAGCATATGAAACCGGCCATGAAGCCTGTACATCAGTAAAATTAAGATTAACTTCTAATGCAGGCTCCATCATTGCGTACATTTTTCTTACGTTGTTTACAGAGGCATTAATAAAATCCGTTACATCCACTTTTTCAAGAGGGCATGATTCTCCGCTTTCAAGTTTTGAGATATTTAGAAAATTATCAAACATCCGCATCATTGATTTTATTGCTATTGCGCTGTCCGTAATTGCCTCCAGAGCATCTTCATCTTCAACAACTGCCTCAAGAAAACTAAGATTGGCGGAAATTGCGGAAGCGGGATTTTTAAAGTCATGTACGTACATTTTAGTAATGTCGCTCTGCTGTGTAATCCATTTTAATGTTTCGTCATTCATTTGTTAAACTCATTTAAAAATTTTGTTGTTATGTAATTATTTAGAATACGTTTACTTTTAGCACTTAAATCTTTAAACGCAACTCCGATTCCGCAATCATCATCTGTCCCGGCTCTCACAACAACACTGTTAATAAGTAAGGGCTCAGAAACTCCCGGGATAGAAATTTTAAGATTCAGATTATCTCCTGTGCAAAAGAGATATTGAGAATAGAGATATGCGCCAACGGTACTTAAATCATATTTTTCAAAATCAATCTCTTCATCAATCTCCTCATCATATATGTATATGCGGGCTTTTTTTCGCCTGTTTGAACGTGAATGAACAGTTTTGTCATGTCTTCTTGAAAGATTTTTTTCCTGCTCTATTAACTTTGCTGTATTTGATTTTTGCCCCATGGGACTTTATTACATTTTTTTTAACCCCGGTCAAAAAGATGGCATTTTACATTTTTGTCAGCGACAATCGTAACCATACTGAGTTCTTTTGCATGAGCGTTCTGATTTAACAAGGGGGAGGGGGGCAGTAACGAGATTTGGTGTAATGCTGCTCTTTTTAGCTATTTGAGTATATGCTGTTTCGCACTGGTGTAAATCTGCAAAAGCTTTAATGTTATCAAGGTCACCGGCGCTTGCTTCGTTATACTGCCAGCTCAGAGCCCCTGCATATCCGTTATTGTAATAAGCTGTAACTTCCTGAGTGTAGGTTGCGTTTGTGAGACCGGATGTGAAAAACTCACCCATAATTACAGGCTTATCATCAATGGCAACCTTGTCAATTGTGTCATCATAGGGCCACCATTCATTTATCCAGTCATACATATGAAGCTGATAAAAATCCAAATCCAGATTCTGCCATGCGTGTTTCCATTTTACAGCTGCGCCGCCAACAGTAACCATTGCACTGCTTGCTGCTCTAAGGGCGGTTATAACATCAGCAAGAAAGTCCTCCATCTCCTGATGGGTGAGTGGTTCCAGCTCTGCATTGGGGCTGAATGCCTGATCTCCTCCGTAAAGGCTTGCACCGGTCACTGCCCATTCGGGTTCATTTATCACATCCCAGGCTATCATATGATTTTTATAAGGGCTGCTCTCAACTGCCTGTGCAATTGGAGTTACCACATTATCAATTAGTGTTTTTTCTTTAACACTGCTTTTTACAATGGGGTTGAGGCCAGGAACATGAACTCCGCTATTTTCACCAGTTGGTCTAAAATTATCAAAAGAGAAAATTGTAAACATAATATACAGGTCATATTTATTAGCCAGTTCAAGAGCTTTTTTAATATCATCAACTGTTGTTGAGCCAAGTCCAGTGGGTGTATCATTTTTATCAAAAGTAACCCCGTCACCTCTGAAATCCGGAAAAAGCCACCATCTTATAACATTGATTCCATGGTCCTTCATGTCAGAAAGCTCCCCGTCATAAACTGCAGAATTGCCATTTACACCTGTAATATCCCATGCTGATAAACCTCCAAAGTCTGCAGCAAATGCTAATTTATTCCATGCATAATTGATTCCATACATAAACCTGGTCTGGCACCTGTCAGTAATACCACCCGTAAAAGCACAGCTGTCAGGGGGGCAATTGTCAGTGTCAGCATCAGTATCAGTGTCTGAGTCGGTATCTGTATCTGCATCAGTGTCTGCGTCAGTATCTGTTATGTCAATGGTGGAATCAGAAGCTGTATCACTATTGCTGTCAGTGGAGAGAGTTCTGTCTGAATCATTAAAATCCTGACTGCTCGAATCTGAGTCACACCCGGAAAGCATGAATAAAGATAAAAATAACAGCAGAATTGTTTTATTTTTCATATGAATAAACCTTTCATAAATTTTTTATCAGCCAGGCTGTAAGATGACCCTGACTGATAATTTAAGGTTTTAACATATGGGATTTTTAGATTCTTTTAAACGCTAAAAACTATTTGGACATTAAAATGAGTTGAAATAAATATTAAAGAAACCGGGATTATTCTGTGAGCCATTTTAATGCTTCTTCCCGATTATCACAGACCTTGGAATTAACTTTAGAAAATAAATTTATAGAGTTTAAAAGAAGTTTCTGAACACCCGCAATTCCAATTACAGCACTTTTAGATATATGGGGACTATTATGTTTTACTGAATCTTTTAAAAGTTTCATAACCTCTCTGTTTGCAAAGGCATTTTCAACATTTGTTAAAATCAGAAATTTTTCATTTGAATTTTCAAATATTTTTCTATGGGCAGAATAGTGGGATCGAACATAATCTAAAAACTGATTTCCTCCAAGGTTCGAATAGTCAGAGTAAATTATTTTTTTATTATTATATTCAATAATTTCAATGTTTTTATTCATGTTTGTTAAATCTTTAAGTCAGGTTAAATGAGGTTGTTTATCTGCTCCAGAACACTAACAGGTGCAGTTCCGCCTGCGCTTCTTCTTCTTTTAATCGATGCCTGGTAGTCAAGCTTTAAAGGGGCATCTTTAAATTCGGGAAAGTGCTCATCAAATTCAGATTGCGTCGCTTTTAAGAGCTCGCTGTTATTATCTTCTAAATATGTCACAAATTTTGCAGTTCGCTCATGAGCTTTTCTAAAAGGAACATTTTTTTCAACAAGTGCATCAGCAAGATCGGTTGCCAGCATATCGCTAGTTAAAACGGCTTTCATTCTCTCTTTGTTAAAAGTAGCACTCTTTAAAGCTTCAGTAAAAACTTTAACGGTTAAGGATGTTGTGTCAAGAGCGTCAAATACTGCCTCTTTATCCTCCTGGAGATCTTTCGCATAACTTAGAGGTACACCTTTTGTCATTGCCAGAAGTGTTACAGTGTCTCCGATTCCCCGTGCAGATTTTGCCCTTACAAGCTCCATTGCATCGGGATTTCTTTTTTGAGGCATCATAGATGAACCTGTTGACCACTGTGCATCCCACTTGACATATCCAAAGGCGGGATTTGACCAGATAATAAATTGTTCTGCATATCTTGAAAGATGAATAAGTGTTGTAGAGCAGATAAACGCCGCTTCCTGTGCCACATCTCTGTCGCTTATTGTATCGATACTGTTATCTGTGGGCTTTGAAAATCCAAGGTCCTTTGCAATGAGATGTCTGTCAATTAAAAATCCGCATCCTGCAATGGCACCTGCACCAAGAGGGCATCGGTCAATACGCTTGAGGGCATCATCAATACGCTCGTTATCTCTCTTTAAAGCAAATCCAAGTGACAACAGAAAATGCCCCAGGGTAATTGGCTGTGCAGGCTGCATATGAGTTGTTCCTGCCATAATTGTATCAGAATGCTCTTTGGCAATGTCTGCAATTGTCTTCAGCAGCTTTTTAATATCACCACTTAATGTTTTAAGAGTATCACGCAAATACTGATAAAGATCCGTTGCCACCTGATCATTTCTCGAACGCCCGGTATGAATTCGTGCGCCGATTGCTCCCAGTTTTTCTGTTAACAGACGTTCTGTCAGTGTATGAATATCTTCATCATCCGGGATTACTGAAAATTCACCCGCTTCATATCTTTTAATAATTTCATCTAATGCACTATTTATCTTACTAAGTTCATCTTTTGAAAATATTCCAATTCTGGTGAGTTCCTTGGCCCAGGCTCTGTTTGTTTTAATATCATATGGAAAAAATCTGATATCAACAGGCAGTGATTTATTCAGGGCATCCATCAGTTCATTTGGTGATGCGTTTATTCTTCCTTTATATAAAGTCAATATTAACTCTCCTTATTACTCAAACCTAAAAATGTAATTTTCAAAATAATACAGGAACAGTCCCGTTTTTCAAAAGCTTTTTAGCATAATACAAATAAATATAGCAATTATCATAAGTAATAACTTTTTGACGCCAATTTGACCAAAGCATCAAAAAGATGACGCATTACCTGTCAAAAATAAGCTTTTATGCGGAAATTATTGGGGTTTTTATTTTGGCACTTAGTTTGCATTGAAAGCTTCTGTGACCACTTCCAAAGTAGGAGTGGCCCATATTATGGAGGTTATTCATGGGATTGCAAAAAATTGAGCTTGATAAAGAATTTGTAAAAAAATTACCAAGTGTGAGGATTGCCGGGCAATATTCAGGGGGGATAGGTCAATATATTGCAGAACACCGTAGAGAGATCGTTAAAGGTAAAGTTACCAATATCGATTATTTAACAAGAGCAACTCAGTCTGCAGCAATTAGATTTGCAGAAAAAGTTTCAAACAGAAAGATTGATGTTGATGTTCTTATTGATCCCATGATGCCCGCAAACACTATTGATGAAAAGTGGCTGGTATCTTTGATCTGTGAGCTTGCTGATAATGCTTCAGCATCTGTTGAACCGGGACCTGGCCGTGTATTTATGAAAACCTGGTTTGATAACAATAACATAGGTGTTGATGTGATTGGTATTGACGGTTCTATTCCTGCAATTATCCGTGATCATATTATGTCGCCGCTTTTTACCACGAGGACAATGGACTGGGATACAGGTTTTGGTCTTTTTCAGGCGGTTGAAGATGCAGCGCGTTATAATGGCAAAGTAAGTTTAATTGATGAAGTGGACGGGACTGTTTTCAGACTTTCTCTTCCATTAAAAGAGACTGTATCCGTAAATAGAAAAGCAAAAGCAAGTAGAGTTTTAGAGAGGCTGATTAATGATCCTTTAAAATCAACTGATTTAAGTAACCCAATAATGTCGCTGGCTGAGATGCTTGCGATTTATGGAAAAATAAATGTGGCTGAAATAGCTCAGGCATAAAAGAAAAGGGCAGTAGAACAGCTGTCCGTACCTTCTAAGGAGGAAATCGATGGGACTAGTAATTAACACTAATATTGCGTCAATTAACGCGCAGCGGAATCTGGGGAGAACCACGTCAGAGATGAATACAAGTCTGGCTCGTCTATCCTCCGGTATGCGGATTACTGCAGCTAAGGATGATGCCGCAGGTCTTGCTATCAGTGAGAAGTTACGGGCGCAGATTCGTGGTCTTGGACAGGCCGAGAGAAATGCAAATGACGGAATCTCTCTTGTACAGACTGCTGAAGGAGCTCTTAACGAAATTGGCAACATTCTTATTCGTATGAGAGAGTTAAGCGTTCAGGCTGCAACTGGAACACTTGGACCTGAAGAGCGTGGCTATCTTGACAATGAGCTTGATCAAATTCGTTCAGAAATTGACCGCATTGCATCTGTTACCGATTTTAACGGAACACAGCTTCTTGACGGTTCTGCTTCCGCAGGTGTTGTTCTCCAGGTTGGTATCAATAATGATGCTAACGACAGAATAACTGTGGCACTTGGTTCAGTGAGCAGTATAAGTATTGGTGTTGGAACAACAGACATCAGTACAGCAACCGGTGCACAGGCAGCTCTTGATGATGTTGATGCAGCTATCACTGCAATATCCAACACAAGAGGTGATTTGGGTGCGGTTCAAAACAGACTTGCCTCGACAGTTAACAACCTGGCTACACAGCGTGAAAATCTATCAGCTGCAAACAGCCGAATCCGCGACGTTGATGTTGCCGCAGAAACAGTTACGATGACAAGAAGTCAGATTTTAATGCAGGCAGGAATTTCAGTATTATCACAGGCAAACCAGCTGCCTTCAATGGCACTGTCGTTAATAGGCCGCTAGATAAGGAGCGTTAGGTTAAAATGAATAATAACAGATATAGGGAAGTTCCCGGAGGAGAAGAACCAATGTTAGAAGAAATGACCAATACAAGTATGCAAAAAGATGGGCCCGGAATTATGATGGATCCAGGTGAGACACTTGTTGCCATGTATAATGCCGCAATAAACAGAGTTGAACTTGCAATTGCTAATCTCGGCAGTGATGAAAATGCGCTTCAGGAAAATATTCTAAAAGCAAAAGAGATTATTACCAATCTTTCAAGAGCACTTGACTACAGTTACAATGAAGAGCTTTGTACAAATCTCGAAATGATCTATTTTTTCATGCTTGGAAGACTTTCATCAGCCGGCAAAGATAAAAACCTTGATGACCTATCAATTGTTTTAAGACATCTTAGCGATATGCGTGACACCTGGAGGCAGGCGGTTGATGCTCAGCACTCCGAGAAGTCAGCAATTGAGTAATGGATACTGCATTACTTAAAATGAACCTCGAAGCCTGGTGCGGGCTTCTTGAAGAACTCGCATCAGTGCTCGTGGATCCTTTACAGGAGCCTGAGCTCCTGGCTGAAGCTGTTAATAAAAGGGCTTCAATCATTGCTGAAATTGAAAAAAACAGAAGCGAACTTGATAAAACAATGATTTTAAAAAAAGAGGGGTGGCCGGGTATTAACACTGAAATTGCCGGCAACCTGGATAATCTGATTATGAATGGTGAAAAGCTGATTCATAATATAATTGAGTCTGACAAGGCAACAATTAAAAATGCAGGTTTGATTCGCAAAGATGTTTTAGACAAATTAAAGCGGACAAATATGCATAAAAACTACCTGGTAAAAAGTGCTTACCAGGAAACAGCGCCTCCGGTGATTGTTGATGACCGGGCGTAGCAGGGAAATACTGTTGTGAAAAAAGAAAATGACAGCGAACCTATAAGCCTTAAAAAGCTGGCAAAGGTATCAAAACAAATGGATGCAAATAATAGCTATAAACTGGCCAATGCAAGAAGAGCGTTAAAAGAGTCCGGGGTGATTTCTGAATTGAAATCTGATTCCGGATCAGTTGTTGAAATTCATGATGTTGAAAATGGAAAGGCTAATATTGATTATTGGCCTGATGCTTCGTCATATATTGATAATCTTTCCCCGTCATTGATGCCCAGAAGTTTTGATACTGAAAAAATTGGTAGTGCCGTTTGGCTTCTTGGACCTGAAAGAGTATATGATCTGGAGCCTGTATTTGAGTGGCTGGGTGAAAATATTTCACAAGGGGGCACAATGATTATTGCTTCAGAGATCCCCTGGCCTGGAAAATTTCTGGCAGATGATGAGTTTGCCGAATATACCAATGAAGAGATTATAGGCACATTAACAAGAAGCGGATTTGGTGAGATCAGGGATATTGCAATCAGTCAGTTTGTAAGATTCTGGAGCTGTACAAAAATCAACTCAAGTCAAAATGCACTTTTATCTTCAACATCAAAACTTTTAAAAGCGGGAAAAGTTGAAGATGCATTAACACTCTTGAATAATCTTAATGATATACAGCTTCTACCTCAGGAGATTATTGAGGTCGGGTTGCTGGTGGCAGAAATTCACAAGCAGCAATTTAGACCAGAGGAACAGCTGGATGCACTTGAGAATGTTTTAAAAATCAACCCCGAATCCGCAAGAGCATATACGGAGCTTGGATTTCTGGCTTTTGAATTAGGTGATACCGACGATGCCTTTGATCTCTTTAATCAGGCCCTCACATACGAACCCGCCTTCAGCGACGCATTAAAAGGCAGGGCTCTTGTTTTCGAACAAAAAGGACAAATGGCCGAAGCCGTATCATCCGCAATTTTAAGTGCAAGACTAAAACCCAAAGACGAAAACTACGCATTTGAAATTGCACACTTACTAAAAAACATAAAACCAGATCATAAAACAGTAGATGTAGTCTCCTCCCAAAAAGAAGCATCTCTGGTCTGGTTATAAAAATACTCCCCTGAAAAACTGACGTATAAAATCATAACCGCCTTATTTTACAAACTTTATTAGAGATCTTTTAGTTCTTTCAGCTCTTTTTTGAAGCCGCCGCTTAGGATTGGGAAGCGGCACCAGGTTTTGGGGTCCAGGTTTTGGTCGTCAAGGTGGAAGGATGGGGCGTATCTTTCTCGTTTCCACTGATTGCGACTCCACAGGGTGTAGAATCTTGTTACCCAGTGTTTTATTGTCTCTTTGTTTTCGTTCATTTCTGATGCTAATTGTTTGTACACAGTAACCGGACCTTTTCGGTCCCTTATTGCCATTTTTTCTATTCTGTCCAAGACAGGGTAGGGCATGAGGTCTGATTCATCGGTCTGTTTACTCTCATTTGGTCTTAACTCTGCTGTTGGCTGCTGACTTGTAATTGAATTTAATACGGGAAAGTTTCCTGTCTCTTTTATGCCGTCAACTTCCATTATTTTCAGCCAGGTTAACAGATAGGCTTTATCAATTCCAGCAATGGGGCTAAGGCCGCCGCTTGTGTCTCCATCCATTGTTGCATATCCCACTGCAGCTTCTGATCTGTTGCTTGTTGATAGCAGCAGAGCGTTATTTACATTTGCCATCATCCAGACACCTGGAGCCCTGACCCTTGCCTGAATATTTTGCAGGGCAATATCATCTCTCTCCCAGGTTAAATTTCTTTGAAGAGATGACTCAATCATTTTTGTATAGTTTGTAACAAGTTCATCCACGTCCCACATTAAAAACTGGGCGCCAATCTCTCTTGCCACGGCTCCTGCTGCAGATCTTGTAATATCCCCGCTGTTTTTTGTTGATTGATAAACAGTTGTTAAAAGCTTTCCGGTAATATCTGTTGCTAGTGGAGAGT
Organism: Deltaproteobacteria bacterium; assembly: GCA_016937935.1. Taxonomy (GTDB): domain Bacteria; phylum Myxococcota_A; class Polyangia; order JAAYKL01; family JAAYKL01; genus JAFGVO01. The sequence continues at coordinate 11,054 of JAFGVO010000396.1, forward strand.
CAAATTCAATATATGATAACTTTTGTTTAAACCCTTCAATCCCGAGTTCTTTTAACGCCAGATCAACCATTATTCTTATGAGCACCGCTACAGCTGCAGAATCGGCTCCGCCGCTTATGGACAGGACAAAACCTTTTGAACGGCTTTTGCGCATGTAATCAAAAAGTCCAAGAGCAACGGCTTTTGCAAATTCTTCCTCTTTTTTCATGGGTTCTTTTGGGAGATACGAGGTCTTGCGACAAACAGAAGGTGTTGTATTAAAATTTGCTTTTGCTTTAACAATTCGGCTGCTCTTTGTTGTTATTGCATGATTTGTGTTTTGAGTCTGGTGCATTCTTGAATGCTCAATATCCGCATCAGCTATTAAAAGATTATAATCTTTAAAAGAAAATCTTTTTCCAGAGGCTGTCATCTGACCGGCAGAGGCGATCATTGACCCTCCGTCATAAACAATTCTTCCCGCCTCGTTTCCCTGAAGGTTTGCATAAATGTATGTTGACGAAAAGGCTCTTGACCCATCAACAACAAAAGCTTCCCTGGTTAAGTGTTTATCAAAACTAAAGTGACTTGCACTTGGATTTAAAATTATGTCAATTCCATTTTGGGCAAGATTGATTCCCGGACGTTTTGCTACCCAGGCATCTTCACAAATTTCAAAACCGATTTTAATACCGTCAATTTCAAAAAAGATGTCTCCAAAAGGAATCTCTTCGCCAAAAAGATCAACGGTTGAATGTTCACCTGCGGGCCACGGTTTAAACCATCTGGGCTCGTAGTGAATGCCGTCTCCGGCTAAAAATTGTTTGGCCACTATTCCTGCAACTTTTTTATCAGAGATTAAAGCTGCGCAATTATATAGTGAGTTTTGAAAAAGTACGGGCAGTCCAACCGCAACAACCATATTTGAACAGTGATCTTTTATTATCTCAAGTGAGGATGCCGCCTGAGCGGGAAGGTATGGTGACAAAAACGCATCTTCACAACCATATCCTGATATTGAGAGTTCGGGAAAACAGAGAACCTGAACACTACTGGCTTTTGCTTCATTTATAGTTGTTACAATATTATTTACATTATTATTCCAATCAAGGGGAGTCTGATTTAATGAAGCTGCTGCAACTGTAAGTATTTTCATATTTTTTTCACTTTTGGTCTAAAATTTAAACATTTGCAAAATGCTGTGCTAAACTTAATACAAATTTTATTTTTACTAAATAATAGTTTACAATATATTTAAAGATTTTAATAAAAACTTAAAAGGCAGAACATTGGAAACAATTGGAAATTATCGAGTAATTCAAAAACTTGCTCATGGAGGAATGGCAGAAATTTTTCTCGGAGTTCACAATGACTCTCCTGATGACAGTAATATTGTTGTAATTAAACAGATTCTGCCTCATCTTGCTCATGATCCCCGATTTCTGGCAATGTTTTTAAATGAGGCCCAATTGGCTTCTCAGATGCACCATCCGGGCATTGTTCAGGTTATGGAGTTTGGGGAAGATAACGGACTCCTGTTTATGGTAATGGAGTTTGTTGATGGTCTTGATTGCTGGAGGTTTGCAAAATTAAGCGAAATGTCTGGCAATACAAGGGTTACTGTTGCTGTATATATTGTAGAAAAGATTCTGGATGCGTTAAGTTACGCCCATAATCTTCGTGATATTAATGGCAATCCCATGTATGTTGTTCATCGGGATCTCTCTCCTTCAAATATCTACCTATCTCAAAAAGGTAACGTCAAACTTGGTGATTTTGGTATTGCAAAGGTTGAATCCAATTATTTTAGACCAATAAAGGTTATCCCTAAAGGCAAGTTTGGTTATATGGCTCCGGAGCAGGTAGAGGGAAAAGATGCGGATGCGAGAGCTGATGTCTATTCTGCAGGAGTTGTTTTAACTGAGCTGATAATCAGAGAACAGCTTTTTGCAGGAGCCAGTCAGCTAAGTATCATGCGTGATATCAGAGATGGCCGAATTGAAAGACTTGAACAGAACGTTGAGAAAATACCTCCAGGATTGCGTGAAATTTTAAAAGGGGCACTGGCCAGAAATCCTGAAGAACGTTATAGATCTGCTGCAGAATTTAAAGAAGCCCTTTTGGCATTTGATATGAGTTTGAGCAACACTCTTTCAAGAAAAGATTTTTCATCAATGGTTGTAAAGGTAATTGAAGATTACAAAGATGAACATTTGCACGATCATGATTCTAATATCAATGCTATTGCAATGACACTTGCCGGGCAGGAAATTGTTGGTGTACAGCTCACAAAACCAGATGGAATAACTGCAGTCACTGCTGTTCGCTCGTCAATGAATGGTAAAACTCCCATTACAATGGATTTTGACCAGATTACAGGTGAAGGTCAATACTGGGCTAAAGTCGGTGAGGGCGGGGTGATGGGGCCAATGCCTTTCGCACATATTATTGAGCTTATTTACAGAGATAAAATTAAAAATTTTTCTGAAGTATCAAAAGATGGTCATGTGTATACCCAGGCCAGACATTTTGATGAGCTCGCACGACATCTTCCTGTATCAACACCAACTTCTAAAAATATAAATTCAGGTTCACCCAAACGAAGAGGTATGCTTGAGATTGAGACTGTTCTTAATGTGCTCCTTACAATTGCCACATCAAAAGATTACGGGGTTCTTGTATGTGAACATCTTGGTAAAAGAAAAGAGATATATGTAAAAGATGGTCTTGTACTTTATGTGAGTTCAAATGAATCAGGAGATCTCCTTGGAGAGTATCTGGTTAATAATGACATTATCGAGCAGGTTGAACTTGAAATGGCTCTGGCACTTCTTCCCAAATTTCATGGTCACCTCGGAGATACACTTATAGCTCTTGGAATGCTTTCTGCTGTTGAGCTCATGCACTATATTTCGGAGCAGATTCTTATGAGATTAAAATCTGTTTTTACCTGGGACGAAGGTGTCTATGAATTTTTTGAAGATGTTGCAGTAAGAGAAGGGGTTCTTGAGGTCAAAATCGAACTGGCTCAATTTTTAAAAGAGTACCTTTTGCAGCAGGCCCAAAAAATTGACGGAGTTGCTCTTCTTCAGCAAATGGGTGATATAAAAGTCTCTTCATTTCATGGTAACACAAATTTTCTGAATTTGTTAAATCTTGAACATCAGATGGATTCTATTATTCGCTCTGTCCCTTCAGGTATTTTGTTAAGAGATGTTTTCGAAGCCACAACAGAGCTTGCCAATGATGTCATTTCTGCTGATTATCTAGGCAAAGTTGCATATATCGCTTTAGAAACCGGTATGTGGATTTCAGATACTGCAGAAACAAGATGGCGTGATTATTTATATAAATAAAGTGTTTTAGAAACCAAGGCTGGCATCAGCAGATACAGAGGCTTCACTTTCACCGTCGCTGGCTGCCTCATCATTTGTCTCAGCTTTGGCAGCAGGTTTATCTTTTGCCGGAGCAGGTTCAGGAGCAGGTTCACTTTGAGTTGTATTACCAAATACAATACCAAAATCATATTTAACTTCAAAACCTGTACTAAAGGTCATAGGTGTTGATTTCCAGCTTTGTACAGTATTATCCGGCTGGTTTGATGGAAGATCACATACTTCGTCGTTATTACCATTTGCAACAGCGCAAACCCTTAGCCAGATGGGAAATCCCATACGCATGTAAGGTCCTATTGAGAGATTTTTTGCAAACCCCACACTCCAGAAATAGAAATCAGCTCCAAGTCCCAGCTCAAAATCTATACCGGCCCAGTGGTGATAATATTCAAGTCCGTTGGTGGCGGTAGCTTTAGCTCTTAAAAGAATTGGCCCAATACCAGCAGAGGCATTTAGATCAAGCCATCCTTTAACCGGAAGGTGAAATGCTGCTCCAACGATGAATTGCCACTCAAAGGCACCTTCTTTTGATGTGTTAGCTGAACCCGTAGAGAGTTGTGACCAATTTGTATTTACATATGCAAAGGTTGAATTTCCAAAAACCGATAAATTTGGATTTATTTTATAATAAGCTCCAATGGTTCCTGCAGCTGATCCAAAGATCTTAACATCAAGAGTTGTATCACAATAATCTCTGTAACAGGTTAGTCCTCCAACACTAAGAGTTGCACCTAGGCCATTTCTTTTAAGCCATATCCCTGTTCCGCCAACACTTAGAAAACCTGATGCTTGCCTTTCAATATTAGCGTCTTCTTTGTCTTTAATAATCTCCGCATCCTTTGCAGGAGTTGCTGATTCGTCCACAGCAGGTGCCTGTGCAGGGATCTCATCATCATTAATGGAATCTCCGCCAGCCATATCATCCTGTGCAAACACTGATGAATTAAAAACAATTAACAAAAACAGTGCAAAATAGAAAATAACCAATTTATTGTAGCCCATTAGGATCTCCTTGTTAGAAGTTTCGAAAGTGAATAATGCATCTAAAAAAAAAATAGGTCAATTTCAACTATATTAAATTATAAAATTAACACTATGTTTATTGTTTTTTTTTAAGGAAAACTGAATTTTTAGGGTGAAACTATAAAAAAGGCTCGACTCCCCACTATTCATGTGACAATTTCCACTCAATATGAGGTCTCAAATAAAAGGTGCATTATATGTTGCGGGTGCAATGATTCTATTTTCTGTAATGAGCAGTGTTGTAAAACTGGTCAGTTCAGAAGTCTCTTCATCATGGTCTGTTTTTGCAAGGGGAATTGTTGGAACAATTTTAATTTATGTATATGCAAAGCATAAACATATTGATTTAACAGGTAAAAGAAAAGCTCTTTTGTCTATTAGGGCAATTTCCGGAACCATTGCTCTCGTAATGGTTTTTTACGCTTTTACCAAAATTCCAACAGCAAATGCGATGCTTCTAAATCAGATGACACCTGTTTTTATAATCCCATTGGCTGTAATTTTTTTAAAAGAAAAAACTTCATGGATACATGTAATGCTTGCTCTTTTGGCATTTGCAGGTGTTGCAATGGTTTTAAAACCATCAATTGCGGGAGTCAATATTCCCGGAGTGCTGGCCCTTGTCTCTGCTCTTTTTGCGGCAATAGCGTATCTTCTTGTTAGAAAATTAACACAGACTGAAAATTCATTGACAATTGTTTTTTGGTTTTCTGCTATTTCAACAATGGCTGTTATTCCTATGCTTCCTTCAGGAGATATTGAAATTTCACTTCGAAGTCTAACTCTTTTAGTTACTATCGGAGTTTTAGGATTAGTTGGACAACTTTTTTTAACCGCAGGATTCAGGCTTGGAGAAGCAGCAAAACTAGCTGTAATTGGCAGTACCTCGGCAATTTTCTGTGCGATTTGGGATTATCTGATTTTTGACCATTCAATAGATCTTATAACTGCAATTGGCGGAATTATAGTAATTTCATCCTGTGCAATTATTCAGGTTTTAAGAACCAAATCAAAATAATTATTTATTTTTTAAAGTTTTTTCTGTTGATGCCGATAATAAATATACAGCTTTTGCTGAATTTAAATTGAGCAGCAAGGAGTTAAAAGTGTCAAATACAATTAGTCCTCAAAATTTAGGTCAGGCTTTTCAGGTTGCTGTTGCACGAAAGCAGCTTGATTCAATCTCTATGGAAGGTGAGGCTGCAGTAAAACTGATTGAATCATCAGGGCAGATGGCAACACCAAAATCCAATTACACTCCACCTCCAGGGCTTGGCAGTATGATTGATGTGCATATGTGAAGTTAGTCGTTAAGTTTTAGAAGTGATAAAAATGCATCCTGTGGAATTTCAACTTTTCCAACAGATTTCATTCTCTTTTTCCCCTCTTTTTGTTTTTCGAGCAGTTTTCGTTTACGAGTAATGTCACCACCATAACATTTTGCAGTTACATTTTTTCTCAAGGCCTTTACATTTGTTCTTGAGATTACTCTTGTGCCAATTGCAGCCTGCACAGAGACCTGATACTGCTGTTTGGGTATTAACTCTTTAAGCTTTCGAGTAAGCTCTGTTCCTATATGATAGGCGTTATCTCTGTGAACAATTGCAAAAAGAGCATCAACTGGTTCTCCATTTACAAGAATATCCAGTCTTACCAGATCATTTGCCCTGTGACCAATCAGCTCGTAATCCATTGATGCATAGCCTTTAGATACGGATTTAAGCCTGTCAAAGAAATCATAAAGCACTTCAGCCATTGGAAGATTGTAAATGAGAATCATTCGTCCGGGACCTGCATATTCAAGGCCCTGCTGTTCTCCACGCCTATCCTGACATAGTTTAATAACAGGACCAACATAATCCTGTGGAAGGTGAATTGATGTTTTTATATATGGCTCTTCAATTTTTAAAATACTGCCGGCTTCGGGAAGATGAGCAGGATTGTCAATTTCAATCTCTTTTCCTGTTTTATCTGTTACTCTGTAAACAACAGTCGGGGCAGTAGTTATAATATCAAGGTTATACTCTCGCTCTATACGTTCCTGAATTATCTCCATATGCAAAAGGCCAAGGAATCCGCATCGAAATCCAAAACCAAGGGCTTCAGATGTTTCAGGGTCAAAAACAAATGATGAGTCATTTAAAATAAGTTTATCAAGAGCATCTCGTAATTCATCATATTGTCCTGGTTCTGTTGGAAATACCCCGCAGAAAACCATTGGTTTTGATTCTCTAAATCCTGGAAGCGGTTTAGCGGCAGGCCTGTCTGACTCAGTAATAGTATCACCGATTTTTGTTTCGTGAACAGACTTGATTGTGCAGATAACATAGCCGACATCTCCACTTGTCAGGCTGGGCATTTTGATCTGTGCAGGAAGAAACACTCCGACTTCAGTAACTTCATATCTCTTGTCGGTGGCCATAAAATCCACCTTCATCCCTTTTTTTATTTCACCGGAAAATACTCGCACAAGAACAACTGCGCCTCTATACGCATCATACCATGAGTCAAAAACCAGCGCTCTTAAATGGGCTTCGTCATCATGTGGTTTAGGAGGTGGAATCTTCTTTACAATAGCCTCTAATACATCTTCTACACCCAAACCTGTTTTTGCAGAAATCTGAAGAGCGTCTTCAGTATCAAGTCCAAGGACCTCTTCAATCTGCTGAAGCGCGGAGTCTATATCAGCACCAAGTACATCAACTTTGTTTAAAATTGGAATAATCTCAAGATTGGAATTTATTGCAAGATATGCATTTGCAAGAGTCTGAGCCTGAACACCCTGGGTTGCATCAACAAGAAGCAGGGCTCCTTCGCATGCTTCAAGTGCCCGTTCAACTTCATAATGGAAATCCACGTGGCCAGGTGTATCAATGAGATTTAAAATGTATGTTTCTCCATCTTTTGCCTTATAAGTGATACGTGCTGTCTGGGCTTTAATTGTAATTCCCCGTTCACGTTCAAGATCCATTTTATCAAGATGCTGAGCTTTCAGATTTCGGGAATCAACAGCTCCTGTCATTTCGAGTATACGATCTGCAAGGGTTGATTTTCCATGGTCAATATGAGCAATAATGCAAAAATTTCTAGTTTTTTCTAAAGACAAAAAGAACTCCTTAAATTTGTTCTGTAACAATAAATCCAACGGAAATTTATCCGTGATTTCAAAAAGGATATTATTCAACAATTATCGAAAGTAAATTTATTACTTACAAAAAATCAAAAAAGAGAATCAGTTTAATGCAAAATAGATTTTAAATGATTTTTGTGATTGATAAAAAAAGAAGAGAAGGGGGGAAATGATTATTCTTCAGACTCATCAGCTGCAGAATCCTCTTCAGCCTCATCAGTTTTTTCAGATATTTTTTCCATCTGAGCGTTCATGAGATCACCAAGAGTTGCTTTTTCAGTAGTCTTTTTAGGTGCTGATTTTGCGTATTCTGTCATGTCACCGGCTTCTTCTTCACCTGTCAGTGATTTGATAGAAAGTCCGATTTTACGCTCCTGTGTATCAAGAGTGATGATTTCAGCTTTGATGGTTTCACCCTCTTTAATAATGGCTTTAGGATCATCAACTCTGTCACTGCTCAGTTCTGATACATGAATAAGTCCCTCAATACCTGGCTCTAACTCAACAAAAGCGCCAAAATCTGTAATTTTGATAACTTTTACTTCTCTTACCTGGCCTAAAGGATACTCCATTGGAATTCTTTCCCATGGATCTTCATAGAGCTGTTTAATTCCAAGGCTGACTTTTTCTTCTTCAATATCGATATTGAGAATTTTGGCTTCAACTTCATCACCTTTTCTGAACATCTCTGAAGGGTGATTGATTCTCTGTGTCCATGAAAGGTCACTTTTATGAACCATACCGTCGATATTGTCATCAATTCCAATAAATACGCCGTAATCTGTGATGGAGCGAATTTTACCTTTGATAATGTCATCAATTTTGTATTCAGAAGTAAAGTGTTCCCATGGGTGTGGCTCAAGTTGTTTAAGACCAAGAGATATTCTCTGTGCCTCAGTATCAACGTCGAGAATTGCACATTCAACTTCTTCACCAACTTCAAGAATTTTTGAAGGGTGTTTAACTCTTTTTGTCCAGCTCATTTCAGAAACATGAATAAGTCCTTCAATGCCCTGCTCAAGCTCAACAAAAGCGCCGTAATCAGTTACTGAAACAACTTTGCCGCTTACTCTCAATCCAATTGGATATCTGGAAACTGCATCAGCCCATGGATCCGGCTGAGTCTGTTTAAGACCAAGAGAAACTCTTTCGCTCTCTTCGTTATATTTAAGAATTTTAACGTCAATTTTGTCGCCGACTTTAAGCATTTCAGAAGGATGACCAATACGTCCCCAGCTCATATCTGTTATATGAAGAAGACCGTCAATACCGCCAAGATCAACAAATGCGCCATATTCAGTGATATTTTTAACAATACCTTCAACTACTGACTCTTCCTGGAGGCTTTCAAGAGTCTGTTCTTTTAGACTGTTTCTCTCTTCTTCAAGAAGTGCTCTTCTGGAAAGAACTATATTTCCACGTTTTTTATTGAATTTAATGATTTTAAACTCATGTTTTTCACCAATGAGTTTTTCCAAATTGCGAATTGGCCTTAAATCAACCTGAGAACCGGGAAGGAAAGCTTTTACTCCCCCTGATATAGTAACAGAAAGACCGCCTTTAACCCGTTGACTGATTATGCCTTCGATGATTGATTCCTGTTCACATGCATCAGAAATCTCATCCCAGACTCTCATTCTGTCTGCTTTTTCTTTTGATAGTTCTACAAGTCCGTTTTCATTTTCAAGATGATTCAGAAATACATTAATCTGGTCACCTATCTGGATTTCAGGCTTACCGGCAACTCCGATAAACTGAGAAATTGGGATTTCACCTTCAGATTTGTAACCGATATCAACAATGACGAAGTCCTTGCTGATTTTTACGATTGTCCCTTTGATGATGTTTCCCTCTTCGAGATTTTTTTCCTGTTCCAGTGTCTGGTTCAGTAAATCTTCGAAACTAATTAAATTCTGGTTGTCGTTGTTTTGATTATTCATTCTTTTTTTAGCCGTTGGCTATACTCCTTATAAAGTCTGCCATCAGTACATAATTGGTTGTTTGTTAAATTATTAATTATATGAACTTTTGGCTGCGACAGGGCGGACATTTATATTTTTTTTCATATTTAGTCAAAGAAAATATGGTAAAAACAGTATTTTTATTGAAATTTAGCTATTTTTTTTTAAATGAGGTGTTTTTTTTAAGTTTAATCATTTTTTTCTGAAAATTTGAACTTTGTCGCAAATATAATTAACAACATCTTCCGCGCTCATAATTTCACAATTAACTTCATCTGCATCATCAGCTTTTTTTAGTGGAGCAACCAATCTTTCTGTATCTTGTTTATCCCGTTTAATCTGTGCATCAATAACATCTTCAAGAGAAACATCAGCATTTTGCTCTTTTAGCTGCAGATAACGTCTTTTTGCACGTTCATCAACAGAGGCTGTAAGAAAAAATTTAGTCTCAGCATACGGAAATACAACTGTTCCAATATCACGGCCTTCAAGGACAACTCCACCATCAATGCCTAGGGTTCTCTGAATATTTAAAAGAGCTTCTCTTACTTCCTGATGAACCGCGACCTGTGAAGCTCCGGCAGCTATTTCGTTATTTCTAATTGACAATCCAGCTTTCTCTCCGTCCAAATAAAGCTCTCCATCACTGTCAAAAGTAAATGTATGTTTCAATGCCTCTTTGGCAACTTTATCTCCATCATTTAAATCAATATTTTCTTTTTTTGCTGTCAGAGCAACTGTTCTGTAAAGGGCTCCGGTATCAACAAACTGAAAATTCAATTTTTTAGCCACACCTTTTGCAACTGTACTTTTTCCAACACCTGAGGGACCGTCTATTGCGACAATTGGTTCTTTTCTCATAATATTGTTCTCCTGCCTGACTGATATTTTATTGCATAGATTCCATTAAATTTTGAATCTGTAAAAGGGGGGTTATTATCTTGTTTAAATTGTTTACTTCACTGTTGTTAAGTTTAACCTTTATATTAACAGTTTTACCTGAACTGCTGAATTTTATTTTTGTTTTTAACCATCCAATACTTAGTAATTTCAAAAAGGGATTTGCTAAAAGAGTGTTCCACTGTGATGATAAAATACGTTTTGCGTCTGATGCACTTTTTTCACTATTCATTTCAAGTGAGATATTCCCGTCAATTCCATTTTTTAATAATACGGTACCTTCTGAATTTATAATATCTTTTGCAAAACTTAACCCGGTGCGACTGAAGGTATTAATAATCTGAAACATGTTATGTTCATTTTTTAAATATTTAAATACTGCACTTTTTTTATTGAGTGAAAATGTTTTAAATTGAGGTGATGATTTCAGATGATTCCCAATACCGTTAACCAGTAAAATTGTGCTTTGAACATAGTTTCTGCTTCCCAAAACAAGTGTCTTTTCAGTAATATCAGTTGCTGCAATGTTACCTTTTTCATAAACCTCTCTGTTTTCAAGGTCTATTGTTGAAGCTCCATATGCTGTTTTTAGCTTTTTCAATAATGACAGAATTTCTGTTTTAGATTTAATGATTATCAAAAATTCCTCATTAAATTCCCCATTGCCTGATTGGGAGTGACCGGAAACTAAAAGCAGCTGTTTTGAACTGTTTAAGAGTGTAAATAGCTCAGCCTGAGGAAAATCAATAGATACAAATGATTGGATTAAAATTTTTAATATTGGTTTTAAAGCTGATTTATTTACGGCATTAAAATCAACAATCATTGCAAATTCAGCACTGTCTGGAGCTAATTTCAGAATGTCTTTGTCTGCTGGAGGCTGTACGGTTTTAATGAAAATATCTTTATCAGGAAGTGAAAAAACTTTCTGTCTGGCAGCACATCCTGTAATTGAGATAAAAAATAGAGACAAAATAATGTTTACTAAAAAACTGTTAATTCTAAGATTCATATAAACCCTTTTTAAAACTGACTGTTTATTTGGAAATATATTCTACTACAGCCTTGGAAAGCTGAGTCCATGATGGCACAGTTGATTGAATGTTTTTAACAAATTCATAAAAAGAAGATTGGTTGTTATATAAAGATAATGCGTTACCGGCTGCTCCTGTAATGCTAATACCTGTTTTCTCTCCATAAATTATTCCATTTCCGCTTTTTAATAGAGGATCAACTTGTATAATATTTAAATTATCCTTTTCATCAATTACAGGAATTACACCATTTTTAATACAGTCAGATGCAAAAAGGGCAGGGCCGGCAAATGCAAAATCACAATTAAAAATGATTTCATCATGAATAATATCTAAAGGAATTAACGATAGTCGGTCAGGAAAATCATTTACTAATTTCTTTAAACTATCATCTATTTCATCAATATTTCTTACTGTTGCAATTAACTGTATTTCAGCAAGCAGCATATTTGAGAGATTATCTTCATCAGCTTGAGTTACAATTTCTCCAAAATAAAATACAGGAACATCTTTTACAGGCAGTCCCATATTGTATTGAAGTGTTGTTTTGGTTGATTTTCTATCAGCTTCAATATGATCTTCGGGTATCTCTTTTAAAGGCGGTATGTTTATTGTTTTAATTGTGCCGTTAAGAAAAAGTTCCTTCTGAGAGTTTTTAGCTTTTTCAAGTAGTTTGCCTGAAGTTGCTGATCCCATAACGATAATAAAATCGTATTTTTCAATTTGATTTAAACTAATATCAGGATCTGTAATCATAAGAATGGATTTTGTTTCTTTGTTAACGGCAGTATCAAGATTGAAACTGTCATTTACGGAAAAAACAAAATCAATCTCACTGTTATCATCAGACAATAGAGATGCTGCTGCCTGTCCTGCAATTTGAGGAGTTACAGGTTTTTTGCAATCAACACAATCAATAATTATGACTTCAACTCCGGAAGAAGTTTTACCTTCATATCTTGAAAAGTTATATTCAGCTGAATCTACAGTCACTTTAACCGGCATAATTCTCTTCGCCAGTGAGTGCTGTTCAATCAACTCAGGATTTAAGTTTCCAATAGGCATAATAACTGCTTTGACACTGTGGTTTTCTCTCACCAGTGATTGTGAAAACATTGCGGTAATTTCAGAACAGATATTCTGTGTAAATGGTGTGAAATTATTTGATAATATTGATATATTCATAAAAATCCTTATAAAATAAAGAGTGGCTTTAGCAATAAAAATTATAAATTATAACCTTTATTTTCCTGCATATAACATAATATTAAATAAAGATGTAAGTCTGTAGTGAAATTTAAATAAAATATATGTTCTGTTATGAACACAGTTATTTCGAGGATTAAATTAAAAAAGTGTGAATTTAAGATTTACAAATCTCATAATGCTTTCAACATCCAAAGATGACTCTTCTATCATTCTCTCAGTCTCGCCTCCAAAAAGTTTGCCCATTACTGCACCATTCATAGTTGATATAAAAACCTGACCATCTGATTTTTCATAAACTGCAAATGATTTTGGCATCATTGTTCCAATTTTTTTACGGTCATCTGATTTGAGCATTTCTGCAGAGAGTTTTCCGTTGCAATATTTGATAATTGTAAAGTTTCCAATTTCAAAACCGCCATTTTCTTTAACTGCAATGTTTTGGTCTATTACATTAGTAACATGCCAGCCGGGTTGTTCATTAATTCTGTTTTCAACTACTCTTACAGTTTTTTCAAAATCATATGGGCTTTTAAGCTCTTTAACCATCATTTCTTTTGCAGAAATATTTAGTGCTGCTGCTGTAAATATAATCCCCAGTATAAATCCGAATATTAGTGTTACTGTTGCTGTTATTTTTGTTTTCATAATTAAATCCTTTATTTTTTTGTCAGATAATTAGTCTTCGTTTACACAAATTTCATTTGCTTTGATTTTTAAAATGGTTTTATAGGCTACAAAAAGTACCATGGTTACAGCGAGTGCAAACATCCCCCATGATATGTATTTGAAAATTACAAGTGCAGTTACCTGAAATGCCACTGCGGTTGCCAAAGTAACTGCCATTAATGGGAATGTAAAAGCCCACCAGGAAATAAAAAACTTAATTTTATAAAAGCTTTTATATAAAAATAGAATCAGAGCTACAAAAAATAGTGTTAGATAAAGAAGAAAAGCTGAAAAAGCATCATAACTCTGCGTTATTCGTATATAGGAAATAAAACCCACCGCGGGAGGTGCCAGCAGTATAAACAGGGTTGGAATAAATTTTTGAGGCATTTGATGATGAAAAATTGCCCTGTAAAAAAAGATAGTAAAAAGAACAATCCAGAAAAATATTCCCACTGCAAAATAAAAGAATGAGAAGGCATTAGGCATAAAATCAACCCCTGCAACTGGGACCAGGATATTTCCCACAACAGGAATAAACCATGCGGGATTCATAAAATTTATTTCAAAATTGTGCTGTATCCAGAATTTGATTGTATGTAGCATTAAAATTGTATGAAGAATTGTTCCTGTCCACCAGAATGTTAATGATACAATTGGCCAGTACCCGAGAAAAGCAATTGCCAGTAATAAAAACGAGATTGAAATTGCTGAAAAAAAGTTTATTCGGATTCTGTGTTTAAAATCTGTAGCAACCTGCTCAAAATAATAAATTCCTTTAAGACCGTACATCAAAGTAAAAAAGAGAAAAAGTCCTGTAGTGAAAAAGAGCAGTGAATCAAAGAGTATCTTTGGCATCCACTGGAGATGGTAAAATTTGCTGAATACAATAGTAAGACCCGAAAGACCCATTACAATTGCATAAGCAGTTATTGGAAAAAATTTTAATCTGTCGTTCATTTATTACTCCTGAATAGTCTGATTTTAACCACGCTAACTGATAACGATTATCAGTTAGGTGACCATAGAGATAAGCACTAATTATTTGAACGCAAGACTGTTTTCATAAAAATGTGAAAAAATATTTAAAAATGGTTAAACGTTTCTTTGAACGTGTCCTATTGAAAATGATTAGTTTTAAATGAATGACAGTTGATGTAAGGTGATTTTAACTGATTATGTGAGCAGTTATTTTTTGGGAGTAAAATTTAATGAAAAGAATAGAAGTTTTAAGTAGTGTTGTGGCTGATCAGATTGCCGCAGGGGAAGTTATTGAGAGGCCGGCATCTATTATAAAAGAGCTTGTTGAAAACAGTATTGATGCAAATGCAACGTCCATACAGGTGGAGGTTGATTCCGGCGGTATAGGGCGCATAAGAATATTTGATAATGGGGATGGATTTCCAAAACAGGATGTTGAGACTGCTTTTTTGAGACATGCCACATCAAAGATTTCAAATATAGATGACATTTTAAATATTAATAGTTATGGATTCAGGGGAGAGGCTCTAGCGTCAATTGCAGCGGTTTCAAAATTGACTGTATTGACAAGAACTGATGAGGATGTAGCAGGTAAAAAACTTGTTATCCACGGAGGCCGAACCGTTGAAAACAAAGATGCCGGGTGTCCTGTTGGTACAGATTTTGAAATCAGAGATCTGTTTTACAATGTTCCTGCAAGACTTAAATTTTTAAAACGTGAGAGTACTGAGACAAGCCACTGTATTGAGGCTGTTACCCGGATGGCACTTATACGCCCGGATATATCTTTTAAAATAATTTCCAAGGGGCGGGTTGTTAAAAAATTTATTAAAACAGATGAACCTGCAAAAAGGGTAAAAGATCTTTTTAAAGATGAGCCCCTGGCTTTAGCTAAAGGGGAGGAAAATGGAGTTGCTGTAACAGCAATTTTGGGACCTCCTGATAGGGCCAGAGCTGGTGGAGGATCCCTTTATACTTATGTTAATGGCAGATATATTAGAGATAAGGCACTTCTAGGTGCTGTTTCAAGAGCATTTGCCGGAACACTGGACAAGGGAAGATATCCCGTTGGATATATTTCAATAACTGTTCCTCCTACAGGTGTTGATGTAAATGTTCATCCTCAGAAAACCGAGGTTAGATTTGCAAACACCCAGGCAGTGTTTCGGGCTGTTAGTCATGTTGTAGGTGCAATGGTTGCAAGATCTCCCTGGGTTAAAAAAGAAGAGGATTTAACTGACATCAATTTTAATTTTCAACAGGGTGATAATGCAAAATTTTTTGAAATAAATGAGTCCAATCTTGCCTATGATTCAGATTCTGACAATATGGTTCCTCCTCCTTCCGGGTTGAAATTTCCTGATATTAATAAGTACAGTTCATTAGATGAAATAAGTGTAAAAACTGAAAAGAGTGTTGCCGGCAGTGTAAATCATGACAATACCCGCTCATCATTTACAGAAGCAGGTACTGGTGCAGATACAGAAACTGTTCCACGACAGGAAAATATTCCATTACAAAACAGTTTCTCAAAAAGTCTGACATTACCTTCCGGTGCCGGAGTTTTTTCATCAATGAGTTTTATCGGTCAGGCCAAAGGAACCTTTCTGCTTTTTGAAGATGGTGATGACCTTGTTGTAATGGATCAGCACGCTGCTCATGAAAGAGTTACTTACGAAAATTTAAGAACTCAATTATTAGACGGTCGGGTTAAATCCCAGCGTCTGATCACTCCTCACAATGTTGATTTGGGACCTTCTGAAGCTGACAGAATTGAAGAGCATAAAGATGAATTATCAAAACTTGGTCTTGATATTGAGAGATCTGGTGAAGACCGAATCTCAATATATTCTGTACCCTCAGAGGTTGGAGGGGCATCTCCTGATAAATTACTGGCCGAAACAGTAATTGCCATTGAAGAGGGCAGGGAAGGTTCCGGAGGTGATATGGAGGACAAAGCTGTAGCAACTATTGCATGTCATGGATCAATCAGGGCAGGGCGCAAAGTTTTAAAAGAGGAGGTTGATTCTCTTTTGATGCAGATGGACAAAATCGATTTTGCTGGACACTGCCCCCATGGACGACCAGTTTTAACAAGATTGTCATGGCGTGAAATTGCTAAAAAAGTGGGACGATAAAAAACAGATGACATCACTAACTGAAAATGACAGGAAAAATATTCCCCTGATAATTGTTGCCGGACCTACAGCATCAGGAAAGACTTCTATTGCAGTAAAACTGGCAAGATTGTTTAATGGCGAAATTGTAGGTGCTGATTCAATGCAGATTTATCGCAGTATGAATATCGGTACAGCAACTCCTGCTGCTGAAGAACTGGATGGGGTAAAACATCACATGCTTGACATTGTAAACCCGGATGAAGAGTACGATGGTGCAAGGTTTGTGGAGGATGCTGACAGGGTTATTGATGATATTATAAATAGAGGAAAAAGAGTAATTGTAGCCGGAGGGACAGGAATGTATATAAGGCTTCTGTTAAAAGGAATGCATAACGCTCCTGCTCCTGATCCTGAAATAAGAGCAGAACTTCTTAAAAAAGCAAACAACTTTGGCTGGCCAGAACTTCATAAAGAGCTTGTTCAAAAAGATAAAATCAGCGCACAGAAACTCCATCCAAATGACGGAGTTAGAATTATAAGGGCTCTTGAAGTCTTATATCAGACAGGTATTCCAATGAGTCAGTGGCAAAAAGAGCACAACTTTGCCAGCAACAGATACAATTTTAAAATGCTGGGAGTTTTAAGAGATAAAGAGACTCTCAATGAGCGAATAAATTTTCGGGTAAAACAGATGATTAAAGATGGTTTTGTCGAAGAGGTAAAGGAACTTCTTGATAATGGTTATTCAAAGAATTTGAAACCAATGCAGGCGCTTGGTTATAAAAGGGTAGTTCAATATATATATGGCGATATGAATCTTGAAGATGCTCTTACTGACACAATGACCGACACAAGAAGGTTCGCCAAAAGACAACGCACCTGGTTTAGAAAAGAACCGTTAACCTGGCTTGAATCAGAAGAAGACTTCATAAAAGAGACAGACACATTTTTCAAAAATCCAAACAATAGTTAATTCAGATTTAAATACCTGTTGTTTTGTTGGGCTAATTGCTGCTAAACAATAATCGTTTTTCAATGATTATTTATCGAGTGTTTTGTGAATTACGCTTGATATTTCGTTTAAAGTAAAGGGCTTCTGGACAAAATCCATGGCTCCTCTTTCTAAAAGATTATCAACTCTTATGCTGTCTTTTGAGAAGGCTGATATGAAAATCACTTTAATATCCCGGTTTATTGAAAGGAGTTCATTGAATGTTTGTTCACCATCCATTTCGGGCATAATCAGATCAAGAAGAACAAGATCAATTTTATCTTTGTGTTCTTTATATAATTCGACCGCTTTTTTACCGCTCTGGGCTGTTAAAACATCAAATCCAAACTGGTTTAGAATTCTTGAGGTGCTTTTTCTTACCAGAGGCTCATCATCAACAATTAAGATAGATAAATCTTTAATATGTGTTGTTGATAAAGGAGAATTTAGAGTTGTTCCCACTGTTAAAGATTTTCTTTTATAAATTGGCAGGTAGAGGGTTACAGATGTTCCTTGATTTATTGCGCTTCGTATAATTACTGCACCACCGTGGTTTTTAACTGTTCCATAAACCATTGAGAGTCCAAGTCCCGTATTTCCTTCAAAAGCCTTTGTTGAAAAGAAGGGTTCAAAGACTTTTTCAAGGGTTTTCTGGGTCATTCCCACCCCTGTATCGGAAATGACAATTTTAACATAGCTATCATTAGAGTTTTCAAGGCCGGCTACTCCTCTTATCTCAATATCAGAGGCATTTTCAGTTTTAATAACAAGATGTCCCTGATCTCTCATGGCATCGATTGAGTTATTAATAATGTTGATCATAACCTGATTTATCTGCCCAATATCTCCTTCTATTAAAAAGAGGTCATCTTTCAGTTCTGTTTCAAACAGAATATCCTTGTTTATATTTATGCTAGTGTAGTGATTTAAAATTGATGGGCATTATGTATCTTTTTATAAGATCCTGTGTTATAGTGACGTCAGGAGGTAAACCTGA